>NZ_CAUGIN010000057.1:0-2721 GCF_959599685.1 Lachnoclostridium phocaeense | reverse complement strand
AAAAACGGTTTTCCAGATAGAGATACAGTCGTTTGCCACAAGTCACAAGCCGATCCACAAAAACATAACAAAACTTTGTGTTTCGCATCAGTCTGTCCTGGGATTTTATCACTACAATCTCAAATTTATCTCTAAGAAGGTCAGAAAAAAGCCGCTGGTACTGTTCCCGTCCCCGGGTGCTGGTACCGGACCTGCTTTCTATATATTCATCCTCTAAGGACCAGTTCAGGCGGCGGACGCATTCTCTTGCCTCCGCCGCCTGTCTTATAAGCGCATCCTTCTGGCACTCCTCTTCTGTACTGCACCGGCAGTAGATCACTGCCCTGGTCATAAAGTGCCACCGTATTTTTCTATTTTTTCCTTCAAAACCAACAATTCAGCTGAGGTAATCCATTTTTCCTCTGCAAGAATATCTGCGATTTTCTTTAATAATTCCTTTTTCTCTGACAATTTTAAATTTTCCTGATTTTTCCGGTTGGTAACAGACCGTGAAAAAACGGATGTGCACTGCTCTTCTTGCTCCCAATTTAAGGATTCCGCCAGACTCATACTATCAACTCCGGTTTTCATGCCTTATGGTATAATATGCAGTTCTTCCTGTCTCTGCCGTAATTTTTTTCTATCTTCCAGGCGGATTGTCCAGCATATGCCACTCCCACTCCGGATCAATAACGGCATCCGCACTTTCCATAACTGCACAATCCTTATCACAGCCATCCACTGCACAGGAACAGGCCATACCCGCTTTCTCAAAATGCCCTGGCACACCTTCATAACGCACGCACCATAATCCACGGTAGTGCATCCGTTTACACAGGCCATATTCATACTCGTATTTCACTATTTTTTCTGACATTTCTCTACCTCTTCCAACTTTTTATTACCGGTTCTTCCGAAAGCAAAGGGACCGAAAGCCACTCTATTTTTCCTTCTGCCATAGTATATTTCTGCCATTCTGATAAGCACATTCCATTGCCAGCCTTACGCCAGGCTTTTCTGTCATGGGATCTTCAATTCCCACAGACAGAGCATATCCCTCCTTCAAAAGTGCCGGAATATCCCGGGTTTCAAATACAGTCCGGGTAATAAGCTGTGTATCTGGTAAAACAGAAGAAAGAAGCATATTGATTTCAGTCTTCTCCACTGTATTTCCAGAGGGATCCTCCAGATACAGATATACCGGCCATTTTTTGTAAAGCGGAGCAACGCCGTCATTATTCCAGGTCAGGCACAGGCAATCTTCCTGCCCCTCCCTTTTCCAGGCAGCTTCTGAGATCCACAGGCGGTACCCCATATTCAAAAGCACTTTGTCATAGCCATCTTTATACTGACTGTCTGCATATTTCGGACCTAAAAATGTAGTGTGAGACTTCCGGACCAATTCTACAGTCTGTTCCAGATCTGTCACCAGCATCTGTTCCATGGAAACAGAGCTGGTAAATTCACCGCCCGATGGAGCTGTCTTCCAGAAGTCTGGCATACTGCCAAGCGCATCTTTCTCCTCTGCCTGTCCATAATCTCCACCTTCCTGAATCCAGGTCAGCCATTCTTCTGTGGACTCTTTATGCCCGGTCATATCATTATAAAGCCCCATTCCATAAGCTTCTGCAATATGAAAAGGTCTTCTCATAAGCATGTTTACGCCGGGAAAAGCTTCCAGCCAGGGCATAATATACTGATTTCTTACAGCTTCCTCAGGGATTCTCGTAATCCCATCGCTGTAATTTACATGCCACTCTCCCCAATGTCCAAGACTTCCAAGCTCAATATAACTGATCAGCCCGTCTTTTCCAAAATGCTCTCCAAGGGCTTTGATTGCCTTCTCATGCTCTTCTATAAAAACCTTATTGTTGTAATCCGGTGAATATCCTTTTCCATATTCACCGTCATACCAGGTTCCGTCTTCCTCTGTCTTCTCATACAGCCACCGGGGGATGTCCATATGTTTCTCATCACCCGGAATGTCACAGACAAAACGCAAGATCAGATGTTTTCCTTCTTTTTTCCACCTGTTTATCTGGTTTTCCTCTTCTATGGAATCCCAGGCATACACCCCTTCTTCCGGCTCTAATTCTGCCCAGGTAATGTCCATATACAAAAGCGAAATATCCTCTGACACATTCTCATACCAGGCACTTGGTGCATATCCCATAAGCGGATTTCCAAAAATCTCCTGGGATTTCTGAAACTGCTTTTTGTTTCCATTTCCGGAAGACCACCATTGATAACCTGCGCCAGCTGCCAGAATGACTATCAGAATCAGCAACATTGCTGCCAGAATCTTTTTCATCCGTGATATTCCCCATTATACTGAATCAGAGTGACATCTTCTACATCTTCAATGCTGCGGATTTTTTCCATAAAATCCATGTCATTTTGTCGGCAGTACAATTCCACTGCCATCTCTGTTTTTTCTTTGCGCATGGTCTTGGATTTGACAAAATACTTTCTTTTTCCAAAGCAGCGGATTACCTCATCCCCTGCCTGGTCTCCTGTATAGTGGATCACTGCAATATAGATTTTTCCTCTCTGCTGTTTGTGATAAAACAATACGATCATCAGGATCATAATTGCAGCCGCCAGAAGCGCCAGGACATACATTCCCGCTCCAGCCGTAATTCCTGTGGTGATTGCCCAGAACAGATACAAAAGATCCATAGGATCCTTAATTGCTGTACGAAAACGGACAATGGACAACGCTCCTACCATACCAAGTGAAAT
>NZ_CAUGIN010000056.1:0-2978 GCF_959599685.1 Lachnoclostridium phocaeense | reverse complement strand
GTGTCGTCGGGGTCGTAGGTGTCGTCGGGGTCGTAGGTGTCGTCGGGGTCGTAGGTGTCGTCGGGGTCGTAGGATCCTTCGGGATAGCCTGTCCTGCCGCAATTCTGATACCACAGCCCTTACAATAGGTGTCCCCCGTATAGCCATCTGCGCTGGCGGTGGCCTCAACTCTGCCGCGCACCTCGGTGCCGCCCGTGTGATGATCTGGATTCAGTTCCCCATAAGCCGCGCCGCAGACAGAACACACCGCCTGATCTTTGCAGGTGGCTGTTCCGCCGGAGTGATCTTCCCTGATGTCACTTGCCTCACAGTGGATGCATTTCTTCCAATGTTGATCGGCATTGCTCTGCCATTCGCCCCATGCGTGAATACACACATCCGGATTTTCGGGCTCCGGTATCACGATCACAAGTCTCCAGCTGGCATAAAACACCACATTCTCCGTAACAGGAAAAATGTCTCCCGGGCAGCCCGCTTCCTCTCCATCAGGATTATCCAGCGCCCAGTAATCAAGGATCGCTGATTGATATGAAAAACCAGACTCCGGAAGAACGTAATCCCCGGATATGCCTTCAACTGACTCCATATATCCCGGTGCTCCGTCTCCATTAAAAGAGACCGTGTAAGTTTCGCCCATTACCTTCCAGTTTGTCCATGCAGCTGCAAATATTTCTTTATACGCGTCAGGAACGTATATCTTCAGATTCTCCGGCCATGATTCACCGGGCAGATAAAATGCAAATGACAAGACTGCTTCATCCGGATCTTTCCAATGGGTGTGAACTTGCCCAAGTTGCGGGCATTTATGAAACGCGAAGGGCATCACCTTTTTGACACTATTTGGAATATCAATCTGCCTGAGGGTGTTACAGTCATAAAAAGCGGAACTCCCTATTGTTTTGACTGTTTTTGGAATTTGCACCTCACTGAGTCTTATGCATTTACTAAATGCATTTTGTCCAATCGTTGTCACTCCTTCCTCTATGACCACCTTGTCAATCTTAGACTTTTTGTCCTCCCAGGGACACCTTTTACCGGAACTAGTATTGTCGAAATCAGGCATTTCCCCTTTACCGGATATCGTAATGGTCTTATTGTCTCTGCTGATCGTCCATTTAATATCTGTGCCGAGGATAGGATTCTGGATGTCAGGAAACGGTCCATACAGCACCGCGGCAACCTTCAGATAGCGAGCGATATCAAGTACGACCGAGTCCTCGACGGAAAGCTGTATCATTGCGTCCTCAACAGCCTTAAACTGAAGCCTTACCTCCTCGATGTTATCGTTATTGATATCCGTTACGTCCGGCAATGCATCGATCATTTCCTGTGCGCGATCGATAGAAGAGACTTTCCGCGCATTGGACCGGGTGGCGATCGCTTTATTTTTCATAAGCGCTTTTGCTGTTATTGGAGTGCTTTCGCTGTCATATTGACAATTTAATTCTTTTGTGATGCAGCCGCTTTCCTCACTGCATACATGGCGGCACTCGGTGGCCTCCACCGCATCAGATGAGGTGGCCGCAGATTCCGTTATCTCCTTCTGCGGATAACATTCCAGCGTATGTTCATGGACACATTTTTCCATCCACGTATAACACTCCGGGGTATGTTTATGGCTGCCCGCTCCTTTTCTCATTTCTGCCGCCAATACAGGCACAGAAACTAAAGAAAGCATCGTACAGATGCAGAGCAGTGCCGCATAGATCCGTTCTCTTTGTTTCTTTTGTTTTTCTGGCTTTCTCATTGATTTTCCCCCATTTCTATGGTATCTGTTCCCTTTTTCTGAACTTGATATAGAAAGCAGTGAGCACAACTGCCGCGGTAAAGGAAATGACCGCTTCCAGCACATATCCGCCCACACCCTCATGCAGCAGGATCGCCCCGTACATTCCCACGGCATCCATCGGCTGGCTCTGCACCGTCCCTACCGTTCCCAGAAGAGACAAAAACAGCAGAGCGCACAGTGCCGACAGACTGCGAATGCTTCGCCGCGCCTGTCGGCGGCGAGATTCCGCTATCCGCTCCTTTGCCAGTGCAACACGCTTTTGTGTATCGTACATGCACGCAAAACCTCCTTTCTGAACACTCAGCTTAAAGGCCTTTCACTTATATAGGTACAAAAATCCGGAAAAACTCTCACCCGGAAAGCAGATTTTTCAAAAAAAATGAGAGCTGCTTAAAAACAGCTCCCAAAAATCACAAAATAAAGTTATATTACGATGTCAGACGGCGGGCAATCAGCTTTCCCGCTGCCAAGATCACTACAGGCAGAACATAGGCAGCATACTGCACTGCGCCGCCGTAAGCGATCAGCAGATTATAGAGCGCGTGAAACGTGATGGCTGCTCCCAGCAGACCGCAGGTTCCGGCAATCTTCAGCCAGGTCCGCTGCCACACATACGCAAGGCCTCCGCCTACAATGGCTCCGCAGATCACATGCATCGCTCCTGTTCCGATCCCCCGGAAAAAAATAAAGGAAAAATGTCCGGCTCCATTTTGGATCAGGTAGCAGATATTTTCAAAGGTGGCAAAGGAAAGAGCTGTGATCACAGCGGAGATTTTGATCTGTTCCGTCTTTGGCTCAAATATCAGAAGATAAAAGAGCAGAGGCAGAAGCTTCATGACCTCCTCCACCACCGGGGCAATCTCCGCAGTGGCGGCAAAGGTATCCGCACCATAAAGTGCAGCGAAAAAGGTATTGATATAAGCAGAAAGAAGACACGCCCCCATTCCTGCAAGGCAGAACAGAAAGAATTTTGTCTGTTGTTTTCCCATGCACAGGGCGGCGATCAGTAACGGCGATGCCATACAGATAAAAACATTTTCAATATACGTCATTCCTGCACCGCCTTTCCCATTGCCGGCAGCAAAGCGAGCAGGCAGCCTGCCAGCAGAAGATCAAACCAGCAGTATGGGCTGAAAATGGAATCTCCCGGCCAGAAGCAGCCAGAAGTCCAGAGGGCATATTCTAATGT
>NZ_CAUGIN010000055.1:0-5006 GCF_959599685.1 Lachnoclostridium phocaeense | reverse complement strand
ACCGCGGCCGCAGCCAGCACCACAAGATAGATCCCGGCCAGCACCAGGAAAACAGGGAAGATCCCCTGGTTCAGCACCCTGTCCGGCACAAAGGAAAAGACCGCCAGCCCGCTGGCCTCATCCCGGTACGCCGACAGAACGCCTCCCGGAACACGCTCCCCCTCCAGGATCATGCCGGCAGACCCGCTCCCGGCGATACGCTCCGCTATATCCGCCTGGCGCTTCTTACCCACGCTGAATTCCTCCGGAACCGAGGAAAAACAGAGCTGCCCTTTGGCGTCGATAATTCCAACCGCCGCCTCGCTTGTCAGCTCTCCACTTGTCCCTGTGATCCCCCCCAGAAACGCATCATCCATCCTGAAGAACAGCATCCCGGGCTCGTGGGCGTACTCCATGCTCCGGACATACCTTCCGATAAAAAGCGCCTCCTGCTCTGTTCCAAAAAGCGTATCCTTCGCCCAGAACCATTTTGTCCGGGCGTAGTCCGCTCCCAGATACTCCTGGAAACCGCTGTCTGTCACATCCTCAAAGGTTACATCTGAATAGGATTTACTGTATACGTTCCCTTTATTATCCACATAGCAGTAATCCGCGATGTGCTCCAGCTCCACATAGGCGAAATATTTACTCAGACCAATGCGGCTGACTTCCTCCAGCCCCTTACTGCGCAGGCTCTGCTGCACATCGTCATAGAGGACGCACTCTGCCGTCGCCTCGTCGCTCTGGCGAAACAGATTTTCCAGGCTGATGCCCATTCTCTCCGTCATAAACTCGTATTTTGCGATCACCGCCCGGGTCAGCCTGTTCTTCACATACAGGCCGGCCCCCAGGCTGGAGAGAAGAAGCGCAAGCCCCAGGAGCGCCGCCGTATACTTCAGATATTTTTTCTGTATGCCGGATACCTTCTCGTTTCTTTTCATATCGATTTCTGTCTATCCCTCGTACTCTTTCTTGTATTCGCTTGGGAGCTTCCCCGTGTACTGCTTGAACACATGGGAAAAATAGGACGGGTTGTGGATCCCCACCGCCTCACAGATATCTCCGATACTGCCTTTTCCTTCCTCCAGCAGCTTTTTGGCCTTCTCCATCCTCTGCTGGAGAAGATACTGCTTGAACGTCATGTGGAACGTATTTTTAAACACCCTTCCGAAATAGACCGGGTTCAGATAAATGTGGGAGGCCACAGATACAATGGACAGCTCCTCATCCCTGAGATGTTCCTCTATATAAGCCACTGCCTCTGACATGTACTCTTTAAAATATCTCGTCTCATCCTGCTTTGCGTCGCTTTTTCTCACTTCAATGGCCGCGCACAGGATCCGGTAACAGACATCCACCATCTTTGCCGTGCCGATGGTTCCCAGATTATCGTAGTAGCCCCGGAACTTTTCCCGGATATCCTCCGACAGCCCGTAAGACGCCTGGAGCATGAGTTCCACTTTCAGCATCATCCTGTGGAGATGCTGCCGCTGCTGTTCCTCCTCGTGAGGCAGCCCGTAGACAAACTGTACAAAGGCCTCCTTCAGCTCTTTCTCACTGTTCCTGCGCACAGCGTTCACGATCAGGTTGTCCACATCCCCGCTTTCTCCGGCCGTCGCCGCCTGGTCCGGCAGCTCCACTCCCTCCGGGGAAGTAAAAGCACCCGCTCCGGACACACTGGCAATCTCAAACAGCTTCCGGGCTTCCACATAACTTCTTTTGATCCCGGCAATGCCTTTGTAGGGCTTGGATATGGCGGCAACAACCCTGCTCTGCTCCTCCTTTTTAATGTATTCCAGGAAGTGCTTCAGCTTTCCCACCGCCTCTTTGTCCGTGGTGCGGACGATAAACGCGCTGCCCGTCTCCTCGCCGTCAGCCCGCCAGCAGAAATAGCGGCTCTCCAGCTCCTCTTCCAGCCTTTTAAGAAGTGCAAATCTGGCCGCTTCATAATCCAGGTAATCCGTGATCTTGTAGGCCACATCTATATCCGCGTACACAGTGATAAAGCGCTCCTCATTTCCAGGCATGTCTCCCAGCGTCCGGAAGACTTCTTCCACCTTTTCCTCCGGGAGCCTGTCCCGGACATAATTCTGCACAACCACCTGCTGAAAGCTGGTTCCATCCTGTACCAGCAGCTTCTCCCAGCTCTCATATCTGGCTTCCTGCTCCATCTGCTCCATGCAGGTCCGGTAGGCTGCCCCCATGGTCTCCCGCAGCTTCTCATCCTCAATAGGCTTCAGCAGATACGCGAAAGCCCCCAGATCGCAGGCCTGCTGGGCATAGTCAAAATCCCGGTAGGCGCTGAGGACGATAAACATGCAGTCCATGTCCGTTTTCTGGATCTCCTCCATCACCATTAGCCCCGTGATCTGTTTCATCCGGATATCTGTCAGCACCACATGGGGCTTTGTCTCTTTGATCACCTCTATGGCCTGCTCGCCGCTCTGGGCTGAGCCCACTACCTTAAAGCCCATGTCCGCCCAGTCGTAGGTGTCAAGCAGTCCCTGCAGCAGGATAGGTTCATCGTCCACGATCACAAGTTTCAATAATTTCATAAAAACCTCTTCTCCCAGGAGCGCCCGGCCAGCCCCTCCGCCGGCCGGTACACTGAGTCTATCTTATCATATCATCACGTACTATTTTAAGTCCTCCGGGAGAAAAACCTGTAACAAAAACTATACCTGGCATGCAAAAAATTAAACCTGTGTGTTTTCCAGACAACCTGCATATATACTTGCGGTGCACCCATGTAACGGGTGCACCGCTCATCCATATCAGCGCAAATTACCATGCGCTTTTCCCTGTTTTCCTGTTTTTGTATGCGGAATAATATTCCAATAAGTACATAAAAAATTTCATTTCTTCTGTCATACTATTTCTCCCTTATATACACAGAATTTCTAGGATCGCCTGTAACCTTTTCACACTCCCATATTTCAAAGATCGCTTCTGCACCGAATTCAGTCATTCCACACTCCTCATTCTCAAGCATTTCATGTGTTTTTGAGCATACAAATGCTTTCAAGGCTTCCATTTGACTCAACCCATATTTGTCAGCTATCATCATAACCACTTCATTGTTATAATAATCTATAATTTCAGGTTCCAATCTTTTCATATGAATTTCACCTCATTAAATTTCAGGATCGAAAGTGCTTTTTCTGTTTTAAAAGCATACTGGTCTTTTCTCCATTTCTACGGCACATCATTCCCAAATCTTCCAATATAGTTTCGAAATCCAATGTATGTTCCACATCGTAGTTTTCTTTAATAAAGTCAATTCCTTTAAAGTGGAAAAGATATCGGAATGCTTCCTGCACACTCAGATTATATTTCCGGGCAAATTCATTTACACAAGCAACCGTAAAGCCAATCTTTTTCTTTTGTTCGCTCATTCCAAATCTCCTCCTGATAAGTCCCATTTACTTGAAATGCTATAAATACATTTTCCTCTTTTCAATCTTTAGGGAACATATTCTGAAGCATAAATTTCTTCATTTTTCTTAATTCATCACACTTCCGTTGGTGAAGGGTGATGAGGTTATCCAACTTTAGAAAAAATCTGCTATGACGTCTTGCTCCCACTGAGAAGGAACCATCATTTTAAGCTCACACAGAGCATTATAGCAGAGCCTTGTTCGTGTTCCGCCTTTCTTCTGTTCTGCACAAAATGCACGGTGTGTTGACATTCAAATGGAACACATCGTCATCGCTCATGTGACGGTAGGTACAAGCACCTATCGGAACCACACTAAACAGAGTTTCCCTGCTGTCAGTCGTAAGATTTCCTCGATATTCATTTTGATACATGAGCCCTGCCCTGGAAGACGTGAGCAGAGGGTATCCAGCTTCCAAAGCATCTTTCAGATTTTCCGCCTTATCATCATTCAGCAAATCATAGACTCTGATCAAAAAAGGAATCTGACAGATATTTATAGAAAACGATCCCCAACAGATAATCTTTATATTCATTTGCGTCCATTTTAGATCGGAGAATGTCCGCACCGCTCCATAACACACTTATCAGGTCTTTGCTGTTTTCCAGTTCTGCCATTTTTCTTTTCCTCCAGTTTTTAATCCATTTAGCTTATTATACCATATAGATCATCCACTATCATTCCAAAGGTATTGATAGAGCGATTATACCTTCTCCACAAGGCTCTTTTTGCACACCTTGCAAAGAATACCGTTTGAAGTTACCAGAACAACTTTAGCAGCCGCTCTGTCGCCAATCTTATCATACAGACGGCCGGCACTCACAGCCTCCCCCATCACGGTATAAATACTGTTTGCCACATAACCGATCTTTCCAAGGCCTTTCACCTTTACCATGATCGCTTCCCGGTCATATTTATTATCCGGTTCCTTTTCTAATTCAATCCGCATCCCCTTTTTCAAAAAATCATCTCCAAAATAGTGCCTCGTTCCTGTCAATGTAAAATAAATCTTTGCCATCTTATTCCCTGGTTCACTCCGGTTCGATCCCACTGCCATTTTCCCGCCACATAAATAGAAAAAGGACACCCTCTAAAATTTCTCTTAGAAAAGTGTCCTTGTTTGCTCTATTTAAAGATTTAGTACAACTTTGCTCCTGCCGGAATCTGGTCATCTACCATCAGCAGGTTCAGGCCTTCGTGTCCGTCATACTCGTACACAGCGCTGATCAGCATGCCCTCGGAATCGATGCCCATCATCTTCCTCGTCGGAAGGTTTGTAATGGCGATCGCTGTCTTTCCAACCAGCTCTTCGGGCTCATAGTACTCGTGGATACCGCTCAGGATCGTGCGTTTTCTGTCTGATCCGTCGTTCAGGGTGAACTTCAGGAGCTTCTTGGACTTCGGAACAGCCTCACACGCCTCGATCTTCACAGCCCGGAAGTCGGACTTGCTGAATGTCTCAAAGTCCACCATATCCTCAAACAGCGGCTCGATCTTCACCTTGGACAGGTCAAGAGCAGGAGCGGATGCCGCCGCTGTCTGTGCCGGCGCAACGGACTGCGCCTCGTTGTTTGCGGCGTTCTTTGCTGC
>NZ_CAUGIN010000054.1:0-6363 GCF_959599685.1 Lachnoclostridium phocaeense | reverse complement strand
GGCAACTACGCCCCTTGTGGACTTTCACCACAGACTGACGGCATGCCCGTCATACTGCAAAAAGGAGCTCCGCAAAGCGGAACTCCTGTATTTCCTGCAGGTCACTCCTCCCCGTACCGGATCTCCATAAGAACCAGTCCCTGGGGCGGCGCCGTCACACCGGCCTCGGTGCGAACCCGCGCTTCCAGTATCTCTTTTACTTTTTCCGGCTCGTAAAATCCCCGCCCCACCCGGATCAGTGTGCCGGCGATGATGCGGACCATGTTGTAGAGAAAGCCGTTGCCGCTGACGCGGATGACGATCTCCTTTGCCTCCGCCTCCCTGTAGGAGAAGTCTCCTTCCGTGCAGGGACGCTCCTCCACCTCCAGGCTGTCGATGCGCCGCACCGTGTCCTCTGTGTTGGTGCGGATACAGCAGAAGCTGGAAAAGTCATGCTCTCCCACGAGATAAGCTGCGCCCTTCCTCATCTTCTCCACATCCAGGGGTACGTACACAAAGGTGCTGGTGCGCTTTTTCATGGGATTGGCCGTCCTGGCATTGTAAATGTGGTACTCGTAAGTCTTGGTGATGTTGTCCTGGTATCTGGGATGCCAGGAGAGGGGCACTTCCTGGGACTTTACGATCACAATGTCCTCCGGCAGCTTCTGGTTCAGAGCCAGTGCCATCCGCTCTGGCGGAATGGTACTCTCCGTGTCAAAGACCGCCACATTTCCCAGGGCGTGGACGCCGGAGTCGGTGCGGCTTGCGCCAATGACCCGGATGTCCTCCTTTGTGAGGGCACTGAGTTTTTTATTGAGGATCTCCTCAATGGTGATCCCGTTTGGCTGGATCTGCCAGCCGCAGTAGTTTGTGCCGTCGTAGGCCACTGTCAGCTTTATACGTCTCAAGTTTTTGTACTCCTCGCTTAAAAGATCCATATGTGGAAGGGCACGTACCGTCCGATGACCACCACTGCCACCACATACACGACCATGACAATGTAAGCCATCCGGTCCCTGCTCTTGTACCGCAGGGGCTTCATCTTTGTGCGCCCTTCCCCGCCCCGATAGCACCTGGCCTCCATGGCCATGGCAAGGTCGTTGGCCCGCCGGAAGGCAGATACGAAGAGGGGCACCAGAATGGGGATCATGCTTTTCACCCGCTGGATAATGTTGCCGCTCTCCAGGTCTGCTCCCCTTGCGATCTGGGCTTTCATGATCTTGTCCGTCTCCTCCAGAAGGATGGGGATAAAACGGAGGGCGATGGACATCATCATGGCCACCTCGTGCACCGGCACGTGTATCCTGTTGAGGGGATGCAGAAGGCTCTCGATGCCGTCTGTCAGCGCGTTGGGCGTCGTGGTAAAGGTCATCAGCGATGAGCCGGCGATCAGATAGATCAGACGGATCGCCATAAATACCGCGGTCCGCAGGCCCTCCTCCGTGATGGTAAAGATCCAGGCGTGGAACAGCGTCTCTCCGCCTCTTGTGAGAAAGAGGTTGAAGAAAACCGTGATCATCAGCAGCATGATAATGGGCTTCATGCCCTTCATGATATAGGAAAAAGGTACCTTTGACATGCGTATGATGGACACAAGAAAAATGGTGGCCACCAGATACCCGGGAATACTGTTGAAGAGAAACAGGGAAATCAGATAGAGCAGCGTCCCCACCAGCTTCACCCTCGGGTCCAGGCGGTGCAGGATGCTCTGGGCCGGATAATATTGTCCTATTGTAATGTCTCTTATCATCTATACACTCCCCCGCCTTTTCTTCACAGCCTCCATGATCTCGTCCGCAGCCTCCTCCACTGTGGTGGCCGTCACCCCCACGTCGAACCCGGCCTCTCTTATATCGTGCATGATGTAAGTGACCTGGGGGGCTGCAAGGCCGATCTTCTCCAGCTCCTGGTAATGGGAAAATACCTGTTTCGGTGTGTCGTTGTACAGGATCCTGCCTTTGTTCATGACAATGATCCGGTCCGCGTATTTTGCAATATCCTCCATGCTGTGGGACACAAGGATCACTGTCATATCGCTCTGCCTGTGCAGGTATGCGATCTGGTCCAGTATCTCGTCCCGGCCCTTTGGATCCAGACCGGCAGTGGGCTCGTCCAGCACAAGGACGCCGGGGCGCATGGCCAGGACTCCTGCAATGGCCGCCCGCCTCTTCTGTCCGCCGGACAGCTCAAAGGGGGAGGATTTCCAGTATTTTTCCTTCAGCCCCACAAGGCGCAGCGCCTCTGTGGCTCTCTTTTCACATTCTTCCGGAGTAAGCCCCTGGTTCTTCGGGCCAAAGCACACATCCGTCAGCACATCCACCTCGAAAAGCTGATGCTCCGGGTACTGGAAGACAAGCCCTACCTGGCTGCGGAGCTTCCGCATATCGTACCCTTCCGCGTAAATGTTTTCTCCGTTGTAAAAGACCGTGCCGCTGGTGGCCCGTATGAGACCGTTCAGATGCTGGGTCAGTGTGGATTTCCCGGACCCGGTGTGGCCGATGATGCCCACAAACTCCCCGTGAGGGATCTCAAGGCAGATGTCAGAGAGCGCCTTCTTCTCGTAGGCTGTGCCCGGACTGTATATATAATTGACGTGTTCTAATTTAATCGACATAGCGCTTCCACCAGCTCTTCCTTTTTCAATATTCCGGCAGGGATAGCAAGCCCCCGCTTTCTCAGTTCATCTGCCAGCATGGTCACCTGGGGGACGTCCAGCCGGTAGGATTTTAACGTATCCACCTGGGAGAAGATCTCCCGGGGCGTTCCCTGCATGACAATATGGCCGTGGTCCATGACAAAGATCCGGTCCGCGTAGATCACTTCCTCCATATAGTGGGTGATAAGAATGACCGTCACATGCTTCCTGTGGCGCAGCTCACGCACCGTCCGCAGGACTTCCTTCCGTCCGTCCGGGTCCAGCATGGCGGTGGGCTCGTCCAGCACAATGCACTTTGGCTCCATGGCAATGACGCCGGCAATGGCCACTCTCTGCTTCTGCCCGCCGGACAGCTTGTTTGGCGAGTGGTGCCGGTACTCGATCATGCCCACGGACTTAAGGCTGTCCTCCACCCGCTTCCAGATCTCGTCTGTGGGGACGCCTAAGTTCTCCGGGCCAAAGCCCACGTCCTCCTCCACTACGGTGCCGATGATCTGGTTGTCCGGGTTCTGGAACACCATGCCCGCACTCTGACGCACATTCCACAGCTCCTGGGGATCTTTCGTATTCCGGCCGTCCACCCACATGGTGCCTCCTGTAGGAACGAGAATAGCGTTCATGTGTTTGGCCAGGGTAGACTTGCCGGAGCCGTTGTGGCCCAGAATGGCGATAAACTGGCCTTCCTCTATGCCAAGATCCACCTCATCGATGGCCCGGGAGGTGCCGATGACATTTCCTTCTTCATCTCTTTTTTCATATTCAAATATGAGCTTTTCTGTCTGGATCATATTATCTTTCATATCAGTTTTTCCATCTCCATGGGGAAAATCCTAATGATCTTCCCATTAAAATAAGACACAGCGCTTACATGCTGTGTCTTATTTTAAGTGATTATGCTCTATTTTGCAAGGTCTGGGACTTTCCTTTTCATTTCCTCCTCTACCTGCCGGTCATCACATTTCTTTTAAATTCTGTGTACGTCACCTCTACGCCTTCTGCGGCTCCTGGTACTCCACTCCCATGGTATCCACAGTCACCTTTTTCATCCTCTGCACTTCCAGCGGTCTGTCGCTGTAGTCTGTAGGAGTCTGGGCGATCTTATTTACGATGTCCATGCCCTCTGTGATCTTTCCGAAAGCCGCGTAAGCGCCGTCCAGATGGGGAGAGTTCTTGTGCATGATAAAGAACTGGCTTCCTGCCGAGTCCGGATGCATGGCTCTTGCCATGGACAGCACGCCCTCTGTGTGCTTCAGATCATTTGCAAAGCCGTTCTGGCTGAACTCGCCTTTGATGGTGTAGCCCGGGCCGCCCATGCCTGTTCCGTCGGGGCATCCGCCCTGGATCATAAAACCGCTGATGACCCGGTGGAAAATAAGGCCGTCGTAGAAGCCTTTGTTCACCAGCGAGATAAAGTTGTTCACTGTGTTGGGAGCGATCTCGGGATAGAGCTCCGCCTTCATGATATCTCCGTTTTCCATTTCAAATGTAACGACTGGATTTGCCATTTTTTGTCTACCTCATTTCTTCTGTTTTTTCAGAAATTGTCTTTCCTGGGTATTGTAGCACAGAGGAAAAAATACTGCAATCAGAGCAGATCCTCTCTGCTATTCACTTTCGTTTATGTCCACTAAATATAAATTTTATTAATATTAAAGATACAAATTATTAAATTGACTTTACATTCTTCTGATGCTACGATTTTTTCCATAGTAATAAATTCACAATACACTTTGCAATTTACTTTGGAGGAGATGCTATGGAGTACAAGACAGCAAAACGAATGGAAAGCCTGCCTTTTTCCGAGATCCGTGCGGTGATGGAAAAGGCCACAAAGATGCAGCAGGCAGGAGAAAACGTCATTCATCTGGAAATCGGACGTCCGGATTTTGACACACCGGAAAAGATCAAGGAAGCCGCTTATGAGAGTCTGAAGGCGGGACATGTATTTTACACCTCCAACTACGGAATACCGGCTCTGAGAAAAGAGATCGCCAAATGGGAAACAGAGCATCACGGTGTACAGTATGATGCCGATGAGGTTCTTGTGACAGTAGGTGTCGGCGAAGCCACCTACGCTTCCATGGCAGCCTTCCTGGAAGACGGAGACGAAGTTCTCGTGCCCAATCCGGTATGGCTGAACTACATTCACGTTCCCTCCTCTCTGGGAGCTGTCCCTGTGACATACAATCTGAAAGAGGAGAACAACTACCAGATCGATATGGAAGAGCTGGCGTCCAAGATCACAGACAGGACAAAGATGATCGTCATCGTCAATCCCAGCAACCCGACAGGAGGCGTTCTCTCCAGAGAGACCCTGGAAAAGCTCAGCCAGCTTGCCATCAAGAATGACCTTCTGGTGGTGGCAGACGAGATCTACAGCCAGCTTGTCTATGACGATACAAAACATGTCAGCATTGCTTCCCTTCCCGGCATGAAGGAGAGGACCATCACACTGGGCGGCTTTTCCAAGGCTTATTCCATGACCGGCTGGCGTCTTGGATACATGTGCGCTCCCAGGGGCATTATCGCCGCCTGCGTCAGAGTACACCAGTATACCATCACCTGCGCTTCCTCCTTTGTACAGGAGGCCGCTGTGACCGCTCTTCGTGACTGCGCGGACGATGTGGAAGCTATGCGCCAGGAGTATCAGAGACGGAAGGATTACGCGGTGAAAGCCCTCAATGAGATCGACGGTATCAGCTGCAATGATCCCCAGGGCGCGTTCTACATCTTTGTAAATGTCAAGAGTCTGGGCATGTCCTCCATGGAGGTGGCCGAGTACTTCCTTGAGGAGGCAAAGGTAGCCATGGTTCCCGGCTCTGCTTTCGGATCTGAAGGAGAGGGATATCTGAGACTGTCCTACGCCTGCAGCTACGAGGATCTCCAGGAAGCCATCCGCAGGATAAAGGACGCGGTAGAGAAACTGAAAAAATAAAGCTACAAAAAGAAAGAGGTTAGAGAAATGGCAGCAGGATGCAGAATTAAAAGAAACTTTGAGAGACCGGACAAGGAACTGGTGGAAGCCTTCCGCGGAATTCCGGTAGCCAACATTGACGACCAGTGCGGCAGGATCGCTGCGGTAGACGCCAGCATTTATCCTTTAAATCCCAAGGCCCGGCTTCTGGGAACCGCCTTTACTGTAAATGCACCGGCAGGAGACAATCTTCTGTTCCACAAGGCGCTGGATATGGCTCAGCCGGGGGATGTCATCGTCCTGGCAAACAAGGGCAGCATGAGCCGCTCCTTATGCGGGGAGATCATGAGCAGCTACGCAAAATCCAGAGGTCTGGCAGGCATTATCATCGACGGATGCGTGCGCGACAGCTACGCTCTCAGCCAGATGGATTTCCCGGTATACGCAAAGGGCGTGACTCCCAACGGGCCCTACAAGAACGGACCGGGGGAAATGAACTTCCCCGTATCCTTTGCAGGCATCATCATCAATCCGGGGGATATCATCGTGGGAGACTCTGACGGACTGATCGCCATCAGACCCGAGTTCGCCAGAGAGCTGGCCGAGAAGGCAAGAGCCTACCACGCAGGTGAGGAAAAACAGCTGGAAGGCATCCACACCCGCGGCGAGTGGCCCCGTCCATGGGTAGACGAGACCCTGGAAAAGGTTGGATTTGAATTTGTAGACTAATCTGTTGATCAGATACAGGGCAAAATAAAAAAGGGGTTGTCGGTTAATACCGAATTTTAACCCCTGACATGCAAGGAAGAGACAA
>NZ_CAUGIN010000053.1:0-7656 GCF_959599685.1 Lachnoclostridium phocaeense | reverse complement strand
TATACCTTGCTCTGTAAGAACCGCTCCGCTAATGTCTTAACTAAATGACATTGCCCAAACGGGTTTCCCTTTTCGCTCAATTTACCCTCTTTATTCATATCGCACTTCCTGCAGATACATTCCCTTGGGGTCGCAGGGCGCGCTGGCCGGCTGCTCACCGGCAAAGATGGCGGTGATGTCTTCCAGCTTCCTTGTGCCAAGGCCGATCTCAAGAAGCGTGCCCACGATGGTCCGCTGCATGTTGTGGAGAAAGTCGTCTGCGTGCATGGAGATCTGCATCTCCTCCCCGTCATCGTAGATGTCGATCTGGTACATCTCCCGCTCGGTGGACTTGTTGTGCTTTACGGTAGAGAAATTCTTGAAGTCATGTCTGCCCGTGAGGAGACTGGCTGCCTCTTTCATGGCTGCCATGTCCGGTCTCCGGAAGCAGTGGTAGGTGTACTTGAAGTCAAAGACGCTGGGTACATCGCTGATGGTGGCGCGGTAGATGTAGATCTTTGACCTGGCATTCAGCTGGGCGTGGAAGCGCTCCGGCATGTCCTCCACTGATATGATGGCGATATCCATAGGCAGATACCGATTCAGATAGTGCTGGATCTCATAGTCCTTCATGTCCGTGTTTGTCTTAAAGCTGGCGGTCTGGGCGTAGGCGTGGACACCCACCTCTGTGCGGGCGCCGCAGAAGAGCTCCACGTCCTCGCCGGTCATTTTCCGGATGACCTCCAGGATCTTGTTGGAGATGGTGTTGGTGGACTCGTTTTTTCCCAGACGGACCCAGCCCTGGTAGCGGCTGCCGTCGTATTCTATGGTAAGCTTGATATTGCGCATGGTTCTCCTCCTATCACGATATGAAATCACAAAAACATCTAAAATCAGTTTTAGTATAGCAGATTATCTGATATACTGTCCAGTGAACAAAGAAATGACAGACAGGAGAGATTGCAAAATGACAGAGAGCAGAAAAGTATCAGAGTCCGTATCGGAGACTGTCCACATGGTGCGTCCCAACCACCTCAATGCGGCGGGACGACTGTTCGGAGGGATCCTCATGCAGTGGATGGACGAGCTGGCCGGGCTTGTGGCGAAACGGCATACAAGAAAAAATGTGATCACCGCCTCCGTGGACAACTTAAGCTTCCTGCGGGGCGCCTATCAGAAGGATGTGGTTGTGATCACGGGAAAGGTGACCTACGTGGGAAATACATCCATGGAAGTAAAAGTGGACTCCTGCGTGGAGGATCTGGACCGCAACCGAACCCTCATCAACCGGGCCTACTTTACCATGGTGGCGCTGGACGAGAATGACCATCCCACCAGAGTGCCCAGGCTGGAGCTGGAGACAGAGGATGAAAAGGAAGAATGGAAGAATGCAGAGAAAAGGCGGGAGATGCGGAAGCACTACAGGCTGTGATCCGCACACCCGCCCGGCTATGCCCGTGCCGGCGCAAGGGGACCTAGTCCCTTATGCGCCGGCCTTATTTTTTCCTGCGGTTCATCTGGGCCATCACAAGGCTGACCATGCTGTCGATCTGTTTTTTCTCCTCTGGGGAGCGTCCCTCCTTCAGGATTTCAAGGATAAGGGATGTCTCTTCCGGGGAGAAGCGGATGCCCTCCCTGTTTGCGGAGGAGATGAGAGCCATCATGGCGGCCGCCAGGCTGTTCCCGGTCTTGCCGGAGGTCCGGGCGGCCGCCGTCCTGATGAGCTCCAGCTTGACAGGATCAATATGTTTCATTGCCGGATGATTCATCCATTCCTGCGCCATTGTCATTCATTTCCTTTCTGCTTATGATCGTTGCCGTCTTCCGTATCTTCCCGGGTGTCCCCGCCCGGAGGAGAGGACTGGAACATGTGCATCATATTTAAGATGTCTTCCATATTTCCACTGCCGGCTGCGGACAGATCGGGGGAAGACATCCCGGACAGATCCATGTCCTTCATCATCTCCATCATACTCATGGCGGAGAGGATGCTGTCCACAGTCTCACTGCTTTCCCCCATGTAGGGCTTCAGCTCTTCCAGTATTTCCGGAAAGGAGGGAGCTGAGCCCTGGAATTCCTCCCGTACCGGTGCGCGGGAGAAGACGCCGAAGTAGCGGACCGTGTTCTGAAGCTCAGTGAATTTGATGAAAAAGGCCAGCATCCTCTGAATGGCAGGGGGAGTATAGGGGAGTAAAAGCTTCACCATCTGCAGTTCCCCGGAGGATGTGAGGGTGTCAAAAGGAGTCATGGGAAGCGGCGTGCGTTTATCCATACAGCCCACCTGTCTTGAGTGTTGTAACTATATATATGGAAAAAAAGAAAAAAGTATGACACCTAAAAGGGGCTGCGCCCGACAGACGCATATGTCCATCGGCCGCAGCCCTCCTATCTGCCATTAGCAGCAGCCGTTTCCTCCGAAACCGCCGCAGCAGCACAGAAGAAGGATGATCCACAGGCAGCTGTCATTGCCGCATCCGCATCCGTAGTCGCCGCCGCTCCGTCCGAAGCCGCCGCAGCAGCACAGAAGAAGGATGATCCACAGGCAGCTGTTTCCTCCAAATCCGCTTCCGCATCCACAGCCGGAACGTACACCAGAGTCACATCCGCATCCGCAGTTTGCTGATAAGTCGCTCATATGATTGCCTCCAACATTTTTTGTTTACAGTACATCATATGCTTGGGGCTGAGATGTGTGAAAAATAAATTTTATATGGTGTCAAGAAAAAATGCTTGACAGCAAGGAAACTTTGTTATATGATAACACAGGTGATTTGAGATGGATGATTTTTTAAAGCAGACATTGTTATATGATTTCTACGGAGAACTTCTGACCAGTCACCAGAAAGAGATCTACGAACAGTCCGTGCTGGAGGACCTCTCTTTGAGTGAGATCGCCCAGGCGGCGGGGATCAGCCGGCAGGGGGTCCACGATCTGGTAAAGCGCTGCGACAAGACGCTCCAGGGCTATGAAGACAAGCTCCACCTGGTGGAGAAATTCCTGGCAGTCCGGGAGAAAGTGCACCGGATCGATCAGGTGCTGGATCAGTATGACCCGGAGGACGACAGCCAGCTTGCCCGGGAGATCCGAAAGATAGCAAGAGAGATCATAGATGAGTTGTAATTTGTAATATGTGTAATAGAGAGGCAAAGAGGAGTTAAGAATGGCTTTTGACAGTCTGACAGAAAAACTTCAGAATGTGTTCCGCAATCTGCGGAGCAAGGGACGGCTGACAGAGGACGACGTCAAAGAGGCTATGAAGGAGATCAAGCGGGCGCTTCTGGCCGCGGATGTCAACTTCAAAGTCGTAAAGAGCTTCATTAAGAATGTGCAGGAGCGTGCCATCGGGCAGGACGTGATGAACGGGCTGAACCCGGGACAGATGGTCATCAAGATCGTCAATGAGGAGCTGGTTGCCCTCATGGGATCCGAGACCACAGAGATCAAGCTCCAGCCTGGAAGCGCCATCACTGTTATTATGATGGCAGGTCTCCAGGGTGCAGGTAAGACAACGACCACCGCAAAACTGGCGGGAAAATATAAACTGAAAGGGAAGAAACCTCTCCTTGTGGCCTGTGACGTATACCGTCCGGCCGCTATCAAACAGCTCCAGGTGAATGGAGAAAAGCAGGGAGTGGAAGTCTTTTCCATGGGTGACAGCCACAAGCCGGCGGACATCGCCAGGGCAGCTCTGGAGCATGCCCGCAAGAACGGTAACAATCTGGTGATCCTGGATACAGCGGGCCGTCTTCACATTGATGAGGACATGATGGCAGAGCTACAGGAGATCAAGGAGACTGTGGAAGTACACCAGACGATCCTGGTGATCGATGCCATGACCGGACAGGATGCGGTCAATGTAGCGGAAGAATTCAACCAGAAGATCGGCATCGACGGTGTCATCGTTACCAAGCTGGACGGCGACACAAGAGGCGGTGCGGCCCTGTCTGTCAAGGCAGTGACCGGCAAGCCGATCCTCTACGTGGGTATGGGAGAGAAGCTGTCGGATCTGGAGCAGTTCTATCCGGACCGGATGGCGTCCCGAATCCTTGGCATGGGCGATGTGCTGACCCTCATCGAGAAGGCAGGAGCCGAGATCGACGAGGAGAAGGCCAAAGAGATGACCCGCAAGATGAAAAAGAACCAGTTCGATTTCGACGACTTCCTGGAGAGCACCAAGCAGATGAAGAAGATGGGCGGGCTCTCCGGTATCATGAGCATGCTTCCCGGCATGGGCGCCATGGGCGGTCTGGGCGGTAAAAAGGGCATGCAGTTAGATGACAGCCAGGCCGAGGAGGCCGAGAAAAAGATGGCGCGGATGGAGGCCATGATCTATTCCATGACTCCGGCGGAGCGCCGTGACCCGGATCTTCTGAATCCTTCAAGAAAGCACCGCATCGCAAAAGGCGCAGGTGTGGACATCAGCGAGGTAAACCGCATGGTCAAGCAGTTTAACGAGATGAAGAAGATGATGAAGATGATCGGAAAAGGTGGTAAAAAGGGAAAATTCAGATTACCTTTTTAACCAGCACAGGCGTGTACAGCGCATGTGCCATATAGATCAATAAATATGTGGAGGTGAAACAAAATGGCAGTAAAAATCAGATTAAAGAGAATGGGACAGAAGAAGGCTCCTTTCTATAGAATTGTTGTAGCTGACTCCAGATCCCCAAGAGATGGCAGATTCATCGAGGAAATCGGCACTTACGATCCGAATCAGGATCCCAGCGTCTTCAAAGTAGACGAGGAGGCCGCTAAGAGATGGCTGAACAACGGTGCGCAGCCTACAGAGGTAGTAGGAAAGATTTTCAAGGCAGCAGGCATTGAAAAATAATACTGGGAGGTGCGCAGTATGAAAGAACTAGTGGAAGTCATCGTCAAAGCACTTGTAGATGATCCCGAGAGCGTTGTTGTGACAGAGAAGGAAGAAGGCCGCACGACCATAGTGGAAGTGAAAGTGGCTGACTCAGATATGGGTAAAGTCATCGGCAAGCAGGGGCGTATCGCCAAGGCAATCCGCGCTGTCGTGAAAGCAGCAGCCTCAAAAGAAGATAAGAAAGTGGTAGTAGATATCGCTGGCTAAGAAAAAGAGCGGGTCCAGGAAGGGACAAAGAGACAGTATGTCGGGATCTTCCGGGACACGCTTTTCTTTACAAGGAGAATAGAGATGGAAAAACAACTGCAGGCAGGCGTCATCACCTCCACCCACGGCATCCGCGGCGAGGTGAAGGTATTTCCCACCACAGATGACGCACAGTATTTCAGAGAGCTGAAAAAAGTATATCTTGACACTGGAAAAGAACAGATCCCCCTGGAGATCGAACATGTAAAATTCTTCAAACAGTTCGCTATCCTGAAATTCAAGGGGATCGATAACATAAACGACATAGAAAAATACAAAGGAAAGAGCCTTATGATCGACAGGGAGGACGCCTCCCCCCTGGGCGAAGATGAGTACTACATCGGTGACATGATCGGCATGGACGTCTACACGGACGACCCGGCAGAGCACTTTGGCGTCCTCAGAGACGTGCTGGAGACCGGGGCAAATGACGTCTACATCATCGATTCGAACCGGCACGGGGAAGTCCTCGTCCCGGCCATCCGCCAGTGCATCCTCCGTGTGGACACGGAAAAAAATGAGATGCACATCCATCTGATGGAGGGACTTCTGCCATGATGCATTTTCATATTATGACACTATTCCCGGACATGGTGATGGCCGGCCTTGGCACCAGCATCACCGGGCGGGCCATCGCGAAGGGCCTTCTCTCTATCGAGGCTGTCAACATCCGGGACTATGCATTCAATAAACACAACAGCGTGGACGACTATCCATACGGCGGCGGTGCCGGCATGCTGATGCAGGCGGAGCCGGTATATCTGGCTTACCAGGCCATTGAGGAGCAGATCCAGAAGCGAAGAGAAGACACGGAGGCGCACGAAGCGGAAGGCGCCGCATCTGCCCAGCCTAAGAGGACAAGGGTTATCTACCTCTCCCCCCAGGGGCAGACATTCAGCCAGGAGATGGCCCAGGAGCTGGCAGAAGAGGAAGATCTGGTGCTGCTGTGCGGCCACTACGAGGGCATCGACGAGAGGGTGCTGGAGGAGATCGTGACAGACTATGTCTCCATCGGAGACTATGTGCTCACCGGCGGCGAGCTCCCCGCCATGGTCATGGTAGATACCATCTCCCGCCTTGTGCCGGGAGTCCTTCACAATGACGTGTCCGCGGAATTTGAGAGCTTCCAGGACAACCTCCTTGAGTATCCCCAGTATTCCAGGCCGGAGGTATGGCACGACAAGCAGGTGCCCCCCATCCTCCTGTCCGGACACCACGCCAATATCGAGAAGTGGCGGAGGGAGCAGTCTGTCATCCGCACGGCCAGGAGAAGGCCGGACCTTCTTGAGAAGGCGGAGCTGACAGCGGACGAGAAGAAGCTGGCGGCGGAGATCCTGAGGGAGAAGGAAACGGAAGAAGAGGAAAACTAAAAAACAGAATTTTTTATGGAAACTGTCAGGAATATGTGCTAGTATATATGTAAAGCATTATATTTCTGGCAGTTTTTCTCTTACGGCGTCTGCCGCATCTGAAGTTCTACAAAATTCAAAAGAAATCTCAATGCTTTTGTTTCCATTACACAAAGCAGAGAGGTTTCCTGAGCAAAATGCTTCTTTCCAGGCAGGATACCTCCTGCAGATCTTAACAAGAAGGAGGTACATATGAGGAAAAGAAGCTACCCGATTCCGAACCGGAATTACAAGTCATCCATATTTACGATGCTGTTCAGCGAAAAAGAGAGACTGTTGGAGCTGTATAATGCAGTGAGAGGAACCGACTATAAGGATCCGGAGCTTTTGGAGATCAATACTTTGGAGAATGCGATCTACATGGCCATCAAGAATGACCTGTCCTTTGTGATCGACTCCCGGCTGTCCCTCTATGAGCACCAGTCCACCTACAGTCCCAACCTCCCTCTCAGAATGCTTTTGTATCTTTCGGATCTGTACGCGGACATGACAAGAGATGAAAATCTGTACGGAATGAAAGCAGTAAAGATCCCTTCGCCTCAGTTCATTATTTTTTATAATGGAGAGGAAGAGCAGCCGGACAGGCAGATACTTAAGATGTCAGATCTCTACGAGGCAGAGGAGGACGAGCATAAGCTGGAGCTTACTGTGTTGATGCTGAACATTAACGCGGGACATAATCCGGAGCTGATGAACGCCAGCAGAACACTGGCAGATTATGCTGCCTATACATCCAGGGTGCGAAGATACGCAAAAGAGCAGTCTATAGAAGAGGCAGTTGAGAATGCGATCACAGAATGTATCCGGGAGGGGATCCTTGCAGAGTTTTTGATGAAGAACCGAGCGGAGGCGAAGAGAATGAGTATCTACGAATATGACCAGGCAAAGCATATCCGCCAGGAGCGGCAGGAGGCCTGGGAGGAAGGAAGAGAAGCAGGACGAGTGTCTTTACTAAAGGAGCAGATTGGCAAGAAACTATCCAGGGGAAAGAGTATATCGGAGATTGCTGAGGATCTGGAGATGGAGGAGAGTGAGCTCACCAGGCTGATAGAAGAACTACACTGCAGATAAATAAAAGGCTTTGCACTGTAAGAGGTGCAAGGCCTTTTGCTGCGAAGGTAATCTTTTTGTCGTAGAATACATAGTTC
>NZ_CAUGIN010000052.1:0-8902 GCF_959599685.1 Lachnoclostridium phocaeense | reverse complement strand
CTCTTAGAAATTTTCAGGGTCGTTGTCTATTGTTCAGTTATCAAGGTTCTTTGTTTTGTTTTCGCATCTCAGCGACAACTTCTATATCTTATCATGCCGCTTCCGATTTGTCAACAACTTTTTTAACTTTTTTCTTTCTGTATCCTCCCGGATCGAAAGAAGATGTTTCGTTGTTGTTGCTGTCTCACGCGACAGCTTTGATATAATAGCACGGGAGAAGTCGAATTGTCAATGTTATTTTTATTTTTTATTTTATTTATAAAATTTACACAATTCAGTTTCCCCCGACCTCTTTTTCAAGGGCATATTGACTATCTGTTTTCTCTTATTTTATATAGTTATATAAGATCAATCGCCTCATTGATGGATTTCACTCCCAGCAGCTTGATCCCCTGAATATTTTTCACCGCATCCACGGATACTGCCGGCAGGATACAGGTCTGAAATCCCAGCTTCTTCGCCTCAGAGACTCTCTGCTCTGGCATGTTGACAGCCCGCACTTCACCGCTCAGACCCACTTCACCAAACACAAGCACATCTTCCGACACCGGTCTGTTTTTATAGCTGGACACAAGGGCCAGCACGATCCCCAGATCCACGGCAGGCTCATTGATGCGGATACCGCCCGCAATATTGACGTAAGCGTCATAGTTTGAAAGAGGAAGGCCCAGCCTTTTTTCCAGCACAGCCATCAGCAGATTCACACGATTGTAGTCTGTTCCTGCAGCGGTCCTCCTTGGCATGCCGAAATTGCTCCGGCATACAAGCGCCTGGATCTCCAGAAGGATGGGGCGGGTTCCCTCCATAGAACAGGCCACCACGGATCCGGAGGCATTTTCCGGTCTTCCGTTGAGCATGAACTCAGAAGGATTTTCCACCTCCCGGAGTCCGTCCTGTCTCATCTCAAACACCCCGATCTCGTTGGTGGAGCCAAAACGGTTCTTTACGCCCCGCAGGATCCTGTAGGAGGCATGGCGGTCCCCCTCAAAATACAAAACCGTGTCCACCATGTGCTCCAGGACCCTGGGACCGGCCACTGTCCCCTCCTTTGTCACATGCCCTACTATAAAGATGGAAATTCCCATACCCTTGGCAATCTGCATGAATATGTTGGTGGCCTCCCGGACCTGTGAGACGCTCCCGGGGGCAGAAGACACCTCTTCGCTGTACATGGTCTGTATCGAGTCAATGACTACAAGGGAGGGTCTCTCCTTTTCAATCACACTGCGAATAGTCTCTATATTTGTCTCACACAGAAGCAGCAGATCATCTGTAAAGGTTCCCATGCGGTCTGCCCGCAACTTGATCTGTTTCAAGGACTCCTCCCCGGAAATATACAGGAGCTTCTGTTTGCGCTCCGTCAATCTCTGGCACACCTGCAGAAGAAGCGTAGATTTCCCGATTCCCGGATCTCCACCCACCAGCACAAGTGAGCCAGGCACGATCCCGCCTCCCAGCACGCGGTCCAGTTCGCCGAAACCGGTGCAGACCCGCTCTTCTCTATCTGTCTGCACGCTGGACAGGGCGACCACCTCAGCCTCTTTCAGACTTTTTGTCTGTCCCCCCGTCTTTGCTGCAGTCACCTTTTCTTCCACAAATGTATTCCACTGCCTGCACACCGGGCACTGACCCAGCCATTTGCTCTCCTCATGCCCGCAATTTTGGCAGAAAAAAATACTTTTCTTTGCTTTTGCCACTGTTTTCCTCCTTTTCCTTTAACTCTCTCCGTAGTAGATCAGCATACTCATCTGCACAGTCTCACTGCCTGTATTCTTATACCCGTGGATCACATCCGACCTGAAACGGATAGAGTCCCCCGCCTTCAGCTGATACACTTTCCCGTCAGCCATGATCTGTGCCTCCCCCTCGAACACAGTAATGTACTCCTCTGTTCCAGCTATATGCGGCTGAGCATCCAGTTTTCCCCCCGGCTTAATGACAATGCGGTACATCTCAAAAAGGCGTTTCTCATCAAAGGGAAAGACGGGATAGTTGATATACAGACCATCCGCCTCTGTAACTGGATGCACCGACTCTGCGGGAATAACAGCTGCATCCTCAAGAGAAGTCTCTGTAAGCGCTGTAAAAGAAACTTTAAATCCATTCGCGATCTTCCACAGCACAGTGATCGTAGGATTGGCATCCCCTCTCTCTATCTGGGAGAGCATGCTGCGTGATACTCCTGTGGCGGCGGCCGCTGCATCCAATGTCATCTTCTTGTTTTCACGTATCCTTTTTATGTTTCTGGCTGTTGTCTTTGATATGTCCAAAATCTCGCCTCTCTTTCCGTTATATCGGATTTTTTTTCATTATATGATTGACATTTCTCACTCTGAAGATATATACTTTCTTTAATAATATAATGTATTTTTAGTACATTATATCGCACAAGAACAAAATGTCAACACACAAGGGGAGGAGCAGATACAATGGAACTGCGGAAAGCAAAAAGAGAAGATCTGGAGCAGATCATGGAACTTATTGACAACGCAAAATGTTTTTTGAGATCTCAGGGCGTGGATCAGTGGCAGAACGGCTATCCGGACAAGGACTGCTTAGAAAAGGACATAGAGAAAGAGATCGGATATCTGTGTATGCTTGACGGACGCCCGGCTGGTTATGTATGTATCGACTTCAACGGTGAACCCGCCTACAATACTTTAAGCGGCTCCTGGCTCAGTTCCCAGCCCTATGTAGTCCTGCATCGCCTTGCCCTTTCCCCCTCCTTCCGGGGACGGGGCCTTGCCGCCTCTGTCTTCCAGGCCGCCGAAAAAATGGCTCGCTCAAAAGATGTGCACAGTTTTAAAGTGGACACAGACAGCCAGAACCTGATCATGCGGCATATTTTGGAAAAACAGGGGTTTGTGTACTGCGGTACGATCTGTTTTGACAACAGTGAGAAAATTGCATTCGAAAAACTGCTCCTGTAGACGATCCATCTGATATTAACAATAAATAAAAAATAAGCTGCAGGGGAAATCCCTGCAGCCCGGAATTATTTCTTTACAATTTTTACTTCTATGCTCTTTCCTTCTTCCAGCTCTGCGCTGACGCTCAGCTTGCCGCTTAAGTTTGTCGCCATATCACCGATATTCATATCGTCCAGATAGACAGTGTACTCACTGTCCGCCTCCAGCTCAAGTGTAAACTGTGCATCTTTTGGTGCAGATACTTTAAAGGAAACAATGCCGTCTCCTGTCTTAAAATTCTCCACCGCTGTCCCGGGAACGGACTCGTATACAAACATGCCGTTTTTCTCCAGTTTGGTGATCTCGGCAAATGTCTTTACCTTGTAGATGTCTCCCTGGAACTCAAAGCCCTCCAGCTTTGTCTTAGAGCCGAGTGTGTAATCTCCAAAACTCAGTGTTCCATCGTTTTCTGCCCGCAACAGCTCTTTTACTACTGCCATTTTACATGTCCTCCTAGTGGTTCTTCTTTTGTATCCACATTATATCTCAAAAAAATTTCAATTTGTAGTCTTTGGAATAAATTTTATTTCTTTTTTAGACATGCCGGCCTCCACTGTCTGGCCCCTCTTTATGGTACCGTCCAGCACCGCCTCAGCCAGCTTATCTTCCAGCAGATTCTGCACCGCCCGGCGCAGCGGACGAGCTCCATACTTCTGATCCGTGCCGGTCTCCACAATGTGCTTTTTCACAGAGTCCCGGACATGGAGCGTGATGCCAAGCTGCTCCTTTACCCGCGCACACACCTCTTTGCACATCATGCTCACGATCTTCTTCATATCTGCATTGTTCAGTGCATGGAATACAAGGATCTCGTCAATACGGTTCAGGAACTCCGGACGGAAGAGCAGCTTCACTTCATTCATCACATTGGACTTCATCCGCTTGTAGTCGCCGGCCTCGTCTTCTTTTGTCACGAATCCCAGCCGCTTCGGGTCTATGATCGCCTGGGCGCCCGCATTGGATGTCATAATGATCACCGTGTTGCGGAAATCCACCTTCCTGCCCTGGGAGTCTGTGATATGGCCGTCATCCAGCACCTGCAGGAGGATGTTAAACACATCCGGATGCGCCTTCTCGATCTCGTCAAACAGCACCACTGAGTAAGGGTGACGGCGCACCTGTTCGCTGAGCTGTCCTCCATCCTCGTGACCTACGTATCCCGGAGGCGAACCGATCATCTTGGAGACGCTGTGCTTCTCCATGTACTCAGACATATCCACCCGGATCATAGAATCCTCATTGCCAAAGAGAGCCTCTGCCAGCGCCTTTGATAGCTCTGTCTTTCCCACACCGGTAGGACCGAGGAAGAGAAACGAGCCGATAGGGCGGGCCGGATCTTTCAGGCCCACTCTTCCACGGCGTACCGCCTTCGCCACAGCAGTGGCAGCCTCCTCCTGTCCCACCACTCTCTTGTGAAGGGTCTGCTCCAGCCTTTTCAGTCTGGCGCTCTCAGACTCTGCCAGTTTCTGCACAGGGATCTTCGTCCACTCGGACACGACGCCTGCTATGTCATCGGCCGTGACACACACCTGGCGGCGGGCATTGTTTCTCTGGAAACGCTTTTTCTGCTGCTCCAGCTTTTTCTGAGCCTCCTGCTGCTCCTGGTGGAGAAGGGAGGCCTCCTTCATATCTCCGGCACGGATGGCATCCTCCTTGTCCCGGACCAGCTGTTCGATCACTTTCTCCAGCTCTTCCATATTTTCCGGCACTTTAAATCCCTTCAGGCTGACCTTGGCGCAGGCTTCATCCAGCACATCTATGGCTTTATCCGGCAGGAAGCGGTCGCTGATATAGCGCTCCGACAGGGAGACCGCCGCCTCCAGCGCCTCCTCCCGGACAGACACGCGGTGATGTTCCTCATATTTTTCCTGAAGTCCTTTCAGGATCTCCAGACACTCCTCCCTGGTCGGTTCCTCCACAGTCACCGGCTGGAATCGGCGCTCCAGGGCCGCATCCTTTTCTATATATTTCCTGTACTCCACAATGGTGGTGGCTCCGATGAGCTGCAGCTCCCCTCTTGCCAGGGAAGGCTTCAGTATATTGGATGCGTCCATGGCGCCTTCCGCGCCGCCGGCGCCGATGATGGTGTGGACCTCATCCAGGAAGAGGATCACATTGCCAGCAGCCTTCACCTCCTGGATCAGTCGCTTCATCCTCTCCTCAAATTCGCCTCTGTACTTGGACCCGGCGATCATCCCCGCCAGATCCATAGTAACGATGCGCCGGTTTTTCATTGTCTCCGGCACCACGCCTCTGGCGATCCGCTGGGCAAGCCCCTCCAGCACCGCCGTCTTTCCGACGCCCGGCTCTCCTACAAGGCAGGGGTTGTTCTTCGTCCGACGGCTCAGGATCTGCATCAGCCGCTCGATCTCCTTCTCCCGGCCGATGACAGGGTCCAGTTTCCCCTCTGCGGCCTGAAGTGTCAGGTCTGTACCATACTGTTCCAGGACAGAATTTTTCCTCCGCCCGTCCTCCTGCATCTCCTCCATGTACTCTTTGGGGTCTGCGCCCACACTGACCAGGATATCCTGGCACAGCTTCTGAAGATTCACATTCAGCGTGAGCAGGATCCTGGCTGCCACACAGTCCACATCCCGCAGGATAGCAAGGAGCATATGCTCCGTCCCCGCCTCATCGGAGCGCAGGCGCAGCGCCTCCTCCTTGGACTCCTCCAGGATGTACGTAAGCCGGGGGCTCATCTGAGGACTGCCTGTGACCGTCGCTCCCTCCCCGGGGGATACCAGCTCATCTATGATCTTCCGGATATTCTCCTCGCCGACACCGTTCAGGGCCAGCACCTGTCCGGCCACCCCGGTGTAAACTTTTTTCAGCCCGACAAGAAGATGCTCCGTCCCGATGTAGGGGTGCCGGAGCTCTCTTGCCACAGTCTTTGCAATTTTCAATACTTCCTTTGCCTGTTCGGTATAGTTCATGTCCTATCAGGGAAAAAGAATCTGCTCCTCTTCCCGCTCCTTTCTCCATTTTCCCGTCTCTGCCGGATCTTTCTTCCTAAGCGTACTCGTCGAAAATCTCATCCACAAGCTCATGCACTTCTTCCCTGGATATAGCCTTGCACCGGCCCTGAGCCAGCACGATCCGAAGCTGCTGCTTCATCTCCTCCACTGCCTTGATCTTGTCGATATCCAGTGCCACCACAGCGCCCTTGCGCCTGTCAAGCTGGATAAATCCTTCCTGCCTAAGCAGGCTGTAGGCCTTGTTCACTGTGTGCATATTGATCCCCACCGCCTGGGCCATTTGCCGGACCGAGGGGAGAGGGTCTCCCTCCCGGATCTCGGCGGTAGCGATCCCCAGGATGATCTGGTTGCGCACCTGCATGTAAATCGCTTCGTCACTGTTAAAATCAATTTCTATCAACATAGTATCCCCTTCTCACTAAGAGCCTTTTCTCTTGTTATATATACATTAGCACATACTACACAATTTCCGCAAGAAAAACAACTCTACCGGATCACGATATTGCCGGATTTCCGGGGCGCAGTCCTTTTATAGGATACAGCCGGGTACCCCATGAGCATGCAACAGACCACGGTGCGCTTTCCGATGCCCAGCCAATCCCTGAGCACATCGCTGTTCTCCACCACCGCTTTGGTGTAGCCGCTGAACAGCACGCCGGCTCCCTCGGCCACAGCCATGTTTTCAATATTGGCCGCCGCCAATCCTCCGTCCAGAGGATTTTTGGAGGTGATCACCAGGAAGGATGTGGCGTTAAAGAAAAAGGTATCGTCCTTTGGATCTTTTTTATATTTCTCATAGAACCCGCGGAAAACGCGCTCGTACAGAGGCGCCTCCTCCTTCAGGACATCCAGGATGCCGGGCAGCTCCTTCCAGAAAAGATCTTTAAACACTTTCATTTCGTCCCGCACCAGGACAAACCTGCATCCCTGGGTATTTTTCGCCGTGGGCGTGTACCGGCCTGCCGCCAGGATGCGCTCCAGCTTCTCCCGCTCTATGGGCGTGCTCTTGAAGTTCCGGATGCTCCTTCTGAATTTCACCGCGTGGAGAAAATGTTCCGGATCCACACAGAATGTGTCTTTATCGTACTCCTCCACCTCGTCCATGTCGTACTCCGGTATGGACACAGCTCCCGTGGGACAGACCGCCACACAGTGTCCGCACTGAATACATTTGCGCACATACTCCGCCTTTTTATCCTGGATCTGCAGCGCTTCTCCCGGACAGTCCCTGACGCAGGCGCCGCATCCCACACACAAATCTTTATTAATCTCAACCATGATCCGCACTCCTTATCCTTTAAATAATCCTTTAAAACTTTATAAGTTCTTCCGTATTTACATCTGATATATTACCACAGCTTCCGGTTTCTGCAAACTAAAAAGACGGAGGCATCCGCCGCCGGACTGTCTTTCTCTGCCCGTCGGGGATGCCTTCGTTTATAAAAGCTGTGAATTTTTATAGACTTTCCAATTTATTTGCAGATTTCTCTGATGTCTGTGTACTCATAGCAGTCAAAGCTGTCTGCCACGTTCTTGCATGTCAGCTTGCCATCGTATGTGTTGATGGCTGAGTAGATTACCTCGTTGTCTGCGCATGCTTTCTCAAGTCCCTTGTTTGCGATCTGGAGACCGTAGAAGAGAGTTGCATTTGTCAGAGCGATGGTGGATGTTCTCGGAACAGCACCCGGCATATTTCCTACACAGTAGTGAACAACGCCATCCTCGATGAAGATCGGATCATCGTGGTATGTCACTTTTGTGGTCTCGCCGCAGCCGCCCTGGTCAACGGCAACGTCTACAAATACAGCGCCTGGTTTCATCTCTTTGAGATATTTCTTCTTGAAGATCTTCGGAGCAGCTTTTCCTGGAATCAGGACAGATCCGATTACAAGGTCTGCTTCTTTTACAGCTTTCTCAATGTTTGCATCATTGGATACAAGTGTCTGGATGCGGGCTCCAAAAATGTCGTCCAGGTAAGCAAGTCTCGGAAGGCTGATATCCATAATAGTTACATTTGCGCCCATTCCAACAGCAATCTTGCAGGCGTTTGTTCCTACATTTCCGCCTCCAAGGATTACGATGTTTGCCTTCGGTGTTCCCGGAACGCCTGCCAGGAGAACGCCCTCACCGCCGAATGTCTGCTCCAGGTATTTTGCTCCTTCCTGGATACTTAAGCGTCCTGCGATCTGGCTCATAGGAGCAAGAAGAGGAAGTCCGCCCTGTTTCGGATCGAACAGAGTCTCGTAAGCAACACCTTTTACTTTTCCATTTAAAAGAGCATCTGTCTGCGGTTTGTCAGCTGCCAGATGAAGATATGTATAGAGGATCAGTCCCTCGTGGAACAGCGGATACTCTTCCGGAAGAGGCTCTTTTACCTTGATCATCATCTCTACTGTATCCCACACTTCTTTTGCAGTGTCGATCATCTTTGCGCCTGCTGCCTCGTACTCAGCATCCTGGAACCCGGATCCAACACCAGCGCCTTTCTCAATATACACCTCATGGCCTGCTGCCACATAGCTTTTTACGTTGTCCGGTGTCATACCTACACGGAACTCATTGTTTTTGATTTCTTTTACACATCCTACTTTCAACTTTCTTACCTCCTGTGTCAATATTTTTCTTGCTCTTCTGCCTTCTCTTATTTCGGGCTGCAGCCTGCTCCTGCACGGCCTGCAGATACCCGGCGAAAAATATTCTTCAAATTCTTATTTTTTTGAAGAATATTTTTCATTTGTTTCTAAAATCATAATAGCACACCACCCTTCAACATTCAATAAAAGTTATTTTTTTCACGAAACTTTTTATTTATCAACATTTCTTTCATTTGTATGTACAATTGACTTGAATATTTTCTCAATCCATGCTTAAATCTTATTGTAGAATACAAACATACTATTGCCAAAGGTAGTGTCAAATAAGTTATGAAAAAGCGAAGCCTAAAAAATAGGCTCCGAT
>NZ_CAUGIN010000051.1:0-10751 GCF_959599685.1 Lachnoclostridium phocaeense | reverse complement strand
ACAACAACAAACATCAACCTTCCGTTCATCACAGCTACAGCTGAGGGACCGAAGCACTTTGATATGAACCTTACAAGAGCAAAATTCGACGAGCTGACACACGACCTGGTGGAGAAGACAGCAGAGCCTGTACAGAGAGCTCTCTCCGATGCAGGTATCACAGCTTCTGAGCTGGGTCAGGTACTGCTGGTAGGCGGTTCCACACGTATCCCGGCTGTACAGGACAAGGTAAAACAGCTCACAGGCAAAGAGCCCAGCAAATCCCTGAACCCTGACGAGTGCGTGGCACTTGGTGCTTCCATCCAGGGCGGAAAGCTTTCCGGAGACGCCGGCGCAGGTGATATCCTTCTTCTGGATGTTACTCCGCTGTCCCTTTCCATCGAGACAATGGGCGGTGTCGCTACAAGGCTGATTGAAAGAAATACAACAATTCCTACAAAGAAGAGCCAGATCTTCTCTACAGCGGCAGACAACCAGACAGCTGTTGACATCAACGTGGTACAGGGTGAGAGACAGTTCGCAAGAGACAACAAGTCCCTCGGCCAGTTCAGACTGGACGGAATCCCGCCGGCACCGCGCGGAATCCCGCAGATCGAAGTTACATTCGATATTGATGCAAACGGTATTGTAAATGTTTCCGCTAAGGACCTTGGAACAGGAAAAGAGCAGCACATCACCATCACAGCAGGTTCCAACATGTCTGATGAAGAGATTGATAAGGCTGTAAAAGAGGCAGCAGCTTTCGAGGCACAGGACAAGAAGCGCAAAGAAGGTATTGACACAAAGAACGATGCAGACGCATTTGTATTCCAGACAGAGAAAGCTCTCGAGGAAGTAGGCGACAAGATCGACGCTTCCGAGAAGGCAGCTGTAGAAGCTGACTGCAAGGCTCTGAAAGAGCTACTGGAAAAAGTAAACATGGATGATATATCTGATGCACAGATCGCAGAGATCAAAGCCGGCAAAGAAAAACTGACACAGAGCGCACAGAAAGTATTTGCAAAGATGTATGAGCAGATGGGAGCTGGCGCAAACGCAGGTGCCGGAGCAGGCCCGAACCCGGGAGCAGGCGCTGACACAGGAGCCGGAGCAGGTCCGGAAGGCTACGGCAGCGATGATGTGGTAGACGGAGATTACAAAGAGGTCTAAGACTAAGAGATAAGATCTCAAAGGAAACATGTTCTGCGGAATCCGAAAGGGGGAGAAATCCACTTCTTGCGGATCCCGCAGAACTTTGTCTGCAAACACAGGCTTCGGACTGAGGCCTTGTGGGCAGCATGTTCCTGAATAAAACGAAAGGTTGATAGAGAATGGCAGAGTCAAAGAGAGATTACTATGAGGTGCTGGGCGTCAGCAAGGATGCGGACGAGGCAACTCTGAAAAAAGCATATAGGAAGGTAGCTAAAAAATATCATCCTGATATGAACCCCGGAGACAAAGAGGCGGAGCAGAAATTCAAAGAAGCCTCAGAAGCCTATGCAATCTTAAGTGACCCGGAAAAACGCCGTCAGTATGACCAGTTTGGCCATGCTGCATTTGAGGGCGGCGCCGGCGGAGCCGGAGGTTTCGGGGGATTTGATTTCAGCGGTGCTGATTTCAGTGATATCTTCGGAGATATTTTCGGAGATCTGTTTGGCGGGGGCCGCCGGTCCGGCAGGGCAAACCAGGGACCAATGAAAGGAATGAATATCCGCAAGAGCGTCCGCATCACATTTGAGGAGGCTGTATTTGGCTGTGAGAAAGAGATCGATGTTGTCCTGAAGGATCCCTGTCCCAAGTGTAACGGCACAGGGGCGAAACCGGGGACATCACCCCAGACATGTCCCAAGTGCGGCGGAAAGGGGCAGGTTGTCTACACCCAGCAGTCCTTCTTCGGCACAGTGCAGAATGTACAGACCTGTCCGGATTGTCATGGAAGCGGCCAGATCATCAAGGACAAGTGTCCGGACTGTGGCGGCACAGGCTATATTTCCAGCAAAAAGAAGATTGCTGTGACTATCCCGGCCGGTATAGACAACGGCCAGAGCGTCCGCATCCGGGAGAAGGGCGAGCCCGGCGTAAACGGAGGCCCCAGAGGCGATCTGCTCGTGGAGGTTGCGGTGTCCCGCCATCCTATTTTTATGCGACAGGATATGAACATCTTTTCTACCGTGCCTATCTCCTTTGCACAGGCGGCACTGGGCGGTGATATCCGAATAAAGACAGTGGATGGAGATGTTCTGTACAACGTAAAGGCAGGCACAAAGACAGACACAAAAGTCCGCCTGCGCGGAAAGGGCGTGCCCTCTGTGCGCAATTCCCAGGTGAGAGGCGACCACTATGTGACGCTGGTCATCCAGACGCCTGAGCACCTGAGCGCTGAGGCAAAGGAAGCCCTGCGGCAGTTTGACGCCCTCTCCGGCAACACATTGAACCAGACGCCGGAGGAGCTGGAGAAGCACAAGAAAAAGAAAAAAGGCTTTATGGATAAAGTAAAGGAGGCTCTTGATGATTAGTCATCAGGGCCTCCCCTTTTTATATGGTCGTGTCCCTGCGGATCAGCACCGGCGGGATGACCCTGTGGACCGGTTCCCTCTGGGGTGCCGGTCTTCTCTTTTTCCGCTCTGCCATCTGCTCAGACAGGAGCTCCATGGCCTGGTCTGCAATGACGGAGACCTGCTGTCCCACTGTGCTGATGGGGATGACTGCCTCCCGCGAGATAGGAGAGTTGTCAAAGCCGATGATTTGGTAGGTGTCCGGCAGTTTTCCGTATTTTTGCATGAGGGCGTTGAGGAGCACGTTTGCATGAGTGTCGTTGGGCATGAAGACACCTTTTTTCTGGGCGGGATATTTCTCCTCCATATAGTCGATCAGCTCCAGCACCTTTGCCTTGTTCTCCTTGAACGTATCCCCCATGTGGGTCAGGATGAGCTCGTAGGGGACGTGGTATTCCCGGCAGGTGTCCTCAAAGCCGTGGACACGGCCGGAGGCAGGGACGGAGTCAGGCATTTTGGCGTTCACGTGGATCAGGATGTCGCAGCCGCTTTTTCGCAGGAGCCCGGCAGCCTGGACGCCGCCCATGTAGTTGTCTGTGTTGACGCTGGAGATGAACTCGTCCTCCCTCTCGATGCCCACCACCGGGACGTGGTAGGAGGCCAGCTCCCGGGAGGAGATGGTGGGGCTTAGGATGATCATGCCCTCTATATTGTAGGCCAGTAGCTCCTCAATGTATCTGCGCTCCACGTCAGCCCTGGCGTTTCCCGAGAAGACGAGGAACTTGTATCCGTATGTCTCGTAGGTGGCCAAAATCTGGCTGAGCATCTCCGAGTAGTAGTGCATGTACAGGTTGGGGATGATGATGCCCACAAACTCTGTCTGGCCGCTGGCCAGGATACGCCCCACCTTGTTCTCCTTATAGTCCAGAGCTACCAGGGCGTCCGCAATCTTCTGCTGGTTCTCCAGAGTGAGAGAGTCCGGATTATTGAAGTACCGGGAGATGGTAGTCTTGGAAAAGCCGGTGTAGGCCGCTATATCTGCAAATGTTACTTTTTTCGCTTTCATATGATTTCCGATCCCCTTTTCTTTGGCTCCCCGAAGGGAGAAGGTTTAAATACTGCTTGTAGTATAACAGAAAAAAGACTGTATAATCAATAAAGTAACCGGTAACAAAACCGGTTTTGTGAAAGGTGTACAAAAAGGAGGGGCAAAAAATAGCAGAAACGACGAAACTCCATTTTTCTGTTGACATTGGGCCTTCACAGGGATATGATTCCATTAAAGGAACCGGTTACTTAACCGGTAACTAAAACGGTTACACACGAAAATGTTCTATAAAGGAGGAGATGTAATGAAGAAATGGAGGCTGTGCCTGACCGGAGTGGTCCTGGCGGCGGCCTGCCTCACCGGCTGTCAGCAGAAGGATCCTGAGCCGGGGGAAGTGGCGGGCTATGACGAGGGGGAGGAATACCTCTCCATATGGGTCCACTCCATCGAGGACACGGAGGAGGGACAGGCCTACAAGGAGTCGGTGGACACCTTCAACGAGGCCTACGACGGGCAGTACTTTGCGGACATTGAGTTCGTGCCCAGAAATGACAGCGGCGGCGGATATTCCGACAAGGTCAACGCCTCAGTCATGGCAGGAGGGCTGCCGGACGTGCTCACAGTGGACGGGCCCAATATCTCGGCCTACGCGGCCAACGGGATCATCCAGCCCCTGGCGGACCTGACCGAGGAGGAGGAGAGCGAGTACCTGCCCTCCATCATCGAGCAGGGCACAGTGAATGACGAGCTGTACGCCCTGGGAGTCATGGAGTCCAGCGTGGGCTTCTACTACAACAAGGACATCATCGAGGAGGCGGGCATCGAGATACCGGACGCGGACGATCCCTGGACCTGGTCCGAGTTCCTGGATATCCTGGAGGAGATGAAGCCCCTCATGGACGAGAAGGACGGCTATCCTCTGGATATGACCTTCCCGGTGGGAGAGACCAGCATCTACTACTTTGCCCCCTTTGTCTGGTCTGGCGGCGGGGAGCTGGTCAGCGACGACGGGCTGGAGGTGGACGGCTGCTTCAACTCCCAGCAGACTGTGGACGCCATGAACTACTTCCGGACTATCGTGGAGAACGGCTACATGTCCGAGGCGCCCATCGACCACCTCTTTGAGAGCGGGAGAGCGGCCTTCAAGTTCGACGGGGCCTGGGAGGTCAACACCGTTTACACCAGCTACCCGGACATCAACCTGGGCGTGGCCCCCTACATCGTCAGCGACGACTGGGACGGCGGAACCTACACACCCACAGGCTCCTGGGCCTTTGCGGCATCCTCCGAGACAGAGGACATCGAGGGAGCCACAGAGCTGGTGAAGTGGATGAGCGGCGTGGACAGCGGCATCCGCATCTGGGAGATGACAAAGAATTTCCCGTCTACATACGAAGCATTTGAAAACATCGACGTGTTCCAGACAGACGAAAACTACAACGCTCTGTATGAGCAGCTTACCAACTACGGACACCCGAGACCGAAGACCCCGGTCTATCCCCAGGTGAGCACCTCCTTCCAGGAGGTCCTGGAGAGCGTGGCCCTGGGAGGGAAGGACGCCCAGAGCGAGCTGGATAAGCAGGTGGAACGGATCGATCAGAAACTGGAACGTTATACAAGGGAGTAAAGGATGAAAAAGAAAAATTCAATCATGGGAATGGCGTTTTTCGGACCTGCGCTTGTGCTGCTCACCATATTTCTCTTTCTGCCTATGGTGCTCACATTCGTGTTCAGCTTTACCGACTACTTCGCGCTGAACCCGGAGCTGACCCACTTCGTGGGACTGGAAAACTACTTTAATATTTTTAAGGACGAGCTTTTTGTTCAGTCATTTTTAAACACAGTCAAATTTGTCATCATCATCGTGCCCTGCCAGTGCATCGGCGCCCTGGTGCTGGCGCTGGCCATCAACAAGGCGGCGCACTGCAAGAAATACTTTAAGGTGGCTTTTTTTGTGCCGGTTGTCATGTCCCTGGCTGTTGTCTCCACTCTGTGGATGCAGATCTACAGCCCGGAGGGCATCCTGAATACCCTGCTGGCAAACTTCGGCATCGACGCCCAGCCATTTATCCACAGCGCCAGCCAGGCCCTCCCCTCCATCGCCATCATGAGCGTGTGGCAGGGCGTGGGATACCAGATGATCATTTTCCTGGGCGGCCTGCAGAACATCAACCCGGCTCTCTACGAGGCGGCGGAGATGGACCACGCCAGCGGCTGGCAGAAGTTTAAGGACATCACATTGCCGGAGCTGAAGCCCCTGTGCGTGTTTGTGTTCATCACAGTCACCATCGGCGCGTTCCGCATGCTGGTACAGCCCATGGTCATGACAGGAGGCGGACCGGACCACTCCACCTACACCATCGTGTACGACATTTACGAGACAGGTACTGTGAACTGGGAGATGGGACTTGCGTCCACAATGGCCATTGTATTTACCGTATTCGTAGTCATTCTGACCATTATCCAGAATGTACTGACTAAGGACAAGGAGGGAAAGAAGCATGGTATCAAAAAAGCAAAAGCGAATTAACTGGATCCTGGTAGCTGTGCTGCTGGTGCTGTCCGTCTTCTTCCTGTTCCCGGTGATCTGGATGCTGGCCAACTCCTTCAAGCCGGACGCGGCCATCACGGCGGACATGAACTCTGTGGCGGCCTTTATCCCGCCGGCGCCGGACGGAAGCTTCTTTGACAACTACATAGAAATCATCACAAACACAAGCTTTTTAAGATACATGGGGAACACTCTCCTCTACGCGGCCATCCTGATCGTTCTTGGCATCATCGTGAACGGCCTTGCGGGGTACGCCCTGGCGAAGATCAACTTCCCCTTCAGGGAACAGTGGCTGCTGATCATCATGATGCTGCTCATTGTGCCCACAGAGACGGTCATCACCATCCATTTCCTCATCATCGCCAAAGCGGGACTTTTGAACACCATCCTGGGCTACATACTGCCGTCCATCGTCAATCCTTTCAACATCTTCCTGTTCCGGCAGGTGTTCGTGAGCCTTCCGGACGACGTGTACGAGGCGGCCCAGCTGGACTTCTGCGGACCTGTGAAATATTTCTTCACCATGGTCCTGCCCATGTCCAAGACAGTTGTGGCAACTGTCAGCGTATTTACTTTCCTGAATGTGTGGAACGACTACCTGTGGCCGTCACTGGTGTTTACATCAAGCGACCTTCTGACAGCGCAGATCGGTCTGAACTCCATCACATCAAATGAAAACACTACAATGGGACAGACCCTGGCGGTCATCACGCTTGTAACAATCCCTGTCATCATCATCTACTCCCTGTTCTCCAAACAGATCGTGGAGGGTGTGACATCAACAGGTTCAAAGGAAGGATAAGAGAAGATGAGTTTTATAGAATTTAAAAATGTATGTAAAAAATATCCCGGATCAGATAAAAACACAGTGGACAATTTAAATCTCGATATTGAGGAGAAGGAGTTCATCGCCTTCGTGGGGCCCTCCGGCTGCGGAAAGTCCACCACTCTGCGCATGATCGCCGGCTTTGAGGAGATCACAGGGGGTGAGCTCTTCATAGACGGGAAAAAGGTCAATGAAGTGGCGCCAAGAGACAGGGGCATCGCCATGGTGTTCCAGAACTACGCCCTCTATCCCCACATGACGGTGGAGAAGAACATCGGCTACGGTCTGAAGAACATGAAGCTGCCGACAGATGAGATCAAGAAGAAGGTGGACTGGGCCATCGACATCCTGGGACTTGAGGAGTACCGCTACCGCAAGCCAAAGAACCTCTCCGGCGGACAGCGCCAGAGAGTGGCCCTGGGGCGTGCCATCGTGAAGAATCAGAAGCTGTTCCTCATGGATGAGCCCCTCTCAAACCTGGACGCCAAGCTCCGCGTCAGCATGAGGACGGAGATCAGCAAGCTCCACAGACAGCTGGGAGCCACCACCATCTACGTCACCCATGACCAGGTGGAGGCCATGACTATGGCGGATAGGATTGTCATCATGAAGGAGGGCGTCATCCAGCAGGTGGGAAGACCCATGGAGCTATACGACCACCCAATCAACCAGTTTGTGGCAGGGTTTATCGGATCTCCCCAGATGAACTTCTTTGACGTGACAGTGGAAAACGATACTGTGAAATTCAGCGACGGCAATTCTATCACTCTCTCCGAGGGAACGGCAAAGAAGCTGAAGGGACGCCAGGGGGAGATGACCCTGGGCATCCGGGGAGAGGACATCAAGATGGACGCCCAGAACATGGACATCAACGACGGCAACAGGCTCCACGCGGTCATCACGGACACAGAGGTCATGGGAAATGAGAACAACCTGTATTTTGGCTTCGGCGGGGCCCAGGCAGTGGCCCGGGTGTCCAAGTATGAGATCAGCCAGATAGGAGACAGGATAGACTTCGTGTTTATGCCATCAAAGATGCATTTCTTTGACAAGGAGACAGGCGTCAACTACATGGAGATGCAGTAAAAAGGCTGTTAGACAGAAAAAAGAAAAAATAGCATTTATTACGGAGGCAGTATGAAAACACAGAGATTACACTTGAAAGCGCCGGACAACTGGGTAAACGACCCCAACGGCTTTATATACTACAAAGGATACTACCATCTGTTTTATCAGTATTTTCCCTATGGTCCCCGGTGGGGGACCATGCACTGGGGCCACGCGGTGAGCAGGGATCTGGTGAGCTGGGAGCACAGGGACCTGGCCCTCTACCCTACCATGAGGGAGGATCAGAACGGCTGTTTCTCAGGAAGCGCGGTGGAGGAGGACGGAAAGCTTTACCTCGTCTACACCGGCGTCCGGTACGAGGTGGTGAACCCGGAAGACCCTCACACATGCCTGGACGAGCAGTTTGAGTCCGCCCAGCTCATGATCTCCTCTGAGGACGGCTTTCACTTTGACAATGAGAACGGGAAAAAGGTGATCATTCCCCCCATCACGGATCCTGCCATCGGAGATCGGACCCACACGAGGGACCCAAAGGTCTGGAAGAGTGAGAGGCACTGGTATCTCGTTCTTGGGAGCACTGTGGAGGAAAAGTACGGGGAGTTGCTCTTCTACAGGAGCGATGACCTCCACACATGGACCTACGTGAACAAGGCATTCAAGGGCCCTGAGTACGGATGGATGTGGGAGTGCCCGGACTACTTTGAGACAGAGGGCGGCAAGGTGCTGATCCTCTCCGCCATGGGCTTCCTTAAGAACGGGGAGAAGGAGAAAAACCAGTCTATCTGCTTTCATGTGGAGTTTGACCAGTCCTCCTGTCGGATGGAGATACCGGATACGTATCAGTTCCTGGACTACGGCCTGGACCTGTATGCGCCCCAGACAACGATGGACAGGGAGGGAAGGCGCGTCCTCTCCGCCTGGGTCAGGATGCCCAAGGTCACAGATGAAGGCTGGATCGGCATGTTCTCGACCCCCCGGGTGGTGGAGATGAAGGACGGACACATTTTCTTCCGCATGCACCCCAATGTGCGAGCCGCCTACTCGGAGGAGATACCAGCCGGCTGCCAGCGGGCGGCGGATGGCTATCTGGTGTCCCTTGACCTGGAGGACGAGGAGGAGCTTGATGTAGGCGGATTTGTCATCCGCCGGGAGGGTGACCGGATCTGCACGGACCGGAGCGACGTATTCCCTTCCGCACCGGGAGCTCACATCCGCTCGGAGACGCCGGCCCTGAAGGGGGGCTTCCACCTGGATGTGGTGGTGGACAAGAACCTGGTGGAGGTCTTTGTAAACGACGGAGAGTACGTGATCAGCAACGCTGTGTACGGCCTGGAGGACAAGATAGGGTGCAGCGGTGAGGGGAAGAAGATGAGGATACACATTTTCAGCGCACAGCGCTGACATCCTTGCAGGAGTAAAAGAGATTGTCTCAACCATTTTTAAGCTGCTGTTTTGAAGAGTACGAAAAGTATGGAAATATGGCGGGAAATGTTATATGATATTCAGAGATATTCAACCGAAACATGCGAGGAGGAGAGGTATAGATGGATAGGAAATACGATGTGGTGGCGCTCGGAGAACTTTTGATCGACTTTACAGAGAATGGCCTGAGCGGCCAGGGCAACCCTCTGCTGGAGGCGAATCCCGGCGGAGCTCCCTGCAATGTGCTGGCCATGCTGAACAGGCTGGGGAAAAAGACAGCCTTTATCGGCAAGGTAGGAAATGACCAGTTCGGAAAGATGCTGAAGGAAGTGGTGGAGGAGAGCGGTACGGACGTGTCCGGCCTCGCCATGGATGAACAGGTACACACGACACTGGCATTTGTGCACACGTTTCCGGACGGGGACAGGGAATTTTCCTTCTACCGCAACCCGGGCGCTGATATGATGCTGACAAAGGAGGAGGTTGACCCGGAGCTGATCAAAAAGGCAAAGATCTTCCACTTCGGAACTCTTTCCTCCACCCATGCGGGGGTGAGGGAGGCCACACGCTACGCTATTGACGTGGCGAAGGAGAACGGCCTTCTCGTCTCCTTTGACCCGAACCTGCGGGAGCCCCTTTGGGAAAGCCTGGACCAGGCGAAAGAGGAGATCCTGTACGGCATGTCCAAGTGTGACATCCTGAAGATCTCGGACAACGAGATGGAGTTCATGACCGGAACGACAGACTACAATAAAGGCGTGGAGATGCTGCGGGAGCAGTTTGACATCCCCCTTATCTGTGTCACTCTCGGAAGAGAGGGAAGCCGCGCCTTCTACAAGGATATGATCGTGGAGGCGGCCCCCTTTGTGAGGGAGGACACCATCGAGACGACAGGAGCGGGGGACACCTTTGAGGCCTGCACCCTGAACTACATCCTGGAGCACGGCTTGGAGGATCTGACAGAGGAGAACTTAAAGGAGATGCTCACCTTTGCCAACGCGGGCGCTTCCATCATCACCACGAGAAAGGGAGCCCTGAAGGTTATGCCGGAGAAAGAGGAGATCGAGAAGGTTATCCGGGAGAGATAAGACCGGACTTAAAATGAAATAAGAACAGCGCAGGATGCGTGCCTAAATAGAGGAAAGGCGTGCAGCTACGCTGTTTTTTGTTGACAGAAGACATAAGCTGATGTAAGCTTGGAGTATCTTCTTTTTTGAGGAAACATTTCTTGAACCGCATCGTTCAAAAGCGGTTCCCATTCATATCTGACGTATCGGGCATATCTGCCGGATTACCCGGAAATGATAAAAAATTTATGTAAAAGTTGCGCGTGGGGAAGAAACTGTATTATACTGACAAGGA
>NZ_CAUGIN010000050.1:0-10892 GCF_959599685.1 Lachnoclostridium phocaeense | reverse complement strand
GGTAAGTCTATCTTACATCAGTTTGAAGGTTTACACAAACTTTGGGATACTCCCTATTTCTATGAACTTGTTAAGCTATTCTTCTTTTCAGAAGAACAAACTGTATTACTGCTGTGAGTAGGCATATATCCCAAAGCCTACCCACAGCATATGCAGTCAGCAGTGATTATTTCTTTTCCGTCTTACGAACCGCTTTCTTCCCTCTCTCCTGTTTTGGAAACTTCACCTGTCTCAAATCCCACGCTCCACTGAACCGTTGTCCTGCAAAGAGTACATGAGTATATGAAAGTTTCGAGTATCTCCCCTCCTTATCCACAATTTCATACACCTGTTTTTCAAAAGGCTGTAACAACTCAAGAACTTCTTTTTTTGCCGCCTCCACTTTCTTATTCCCTATGAAAGTACACCCCCAGCTTATCACGATTGCGTCATATGACGACTGTAACAGTTCTTTTAGATATTCCATATTTCTGTTGTTGTCTGTGATTTCAGAGGGTTTCAGCTTAGTGCATATTCTTGAAAAAAGATTCCAGACTGTTATATCCGAGTACCCCATCATCCCGAAATTATTCAAAAGATAATTTGTAGTGCTGTCAAAGACCTGTATATTATCACTAGCCGGATTCATACAGATCACAAGTACTCTTTTCCCTTTCACACCATTGTAGGTCAAATGAAGTTCATATCTGTTCTTCAATTCTTCGTCAAAAACTCCTGTCTTCTCTAAAAGTCCTGTCTGTTTTACTGTATTTTCCATGGTAATCCTCCTATTCAAAGTATGATGTATACAGTGTTCAAGAAATCATAGAACACCTCTGTTTTGTTAAATTGTGCCTCTTCCAGTCCATGAGCCATCCTAACTCTATGCACTTCTGAGAACTCTTTCTTTATACACGTCTCCATTCGTTTCAGCCATTGAATACGTTGGTCTGAGATCATCTCGCAGTAGACCAGATATTCCAAGCGAAACTTTATACTGTTCACACACATCCAGTCTCCAACTTTTTTAAGTACAGCGATATCTGCCGTTGTTGTACTTATCTGCAAATAAGTTTCATCTTCCCCCTCCCTATGGATATATCCCTCTTCATCTCGATAATAATTCAGTCTTGTATGTTCCGTGTTTCCTTGTTGTTGTGCCCTAACAAGATACTCTCTGTATATGTCCTGCCAAGTTTCCGGCTCTCTGAATATGTAGGCAGTAACCTCTCCGATCCAATCCCATTCACTCCCGTTATAGTAATCTGGCGGCATATTGATATTCGACAAGTTCAAGAGACTTTCCTGTTCATCCCACCATTCCTCCCGTTCTAATCTTTCTGCAAATGTCACTCTCCCACCTCCTCTATCGTCACTATCTCTACTGCATAGTCCGAGGAACATAAAAAAAGCCGGAACGTAACTGTTATATCGTCACGTTCCGGCAAGATTATTTTATCCATGTACTCATATTCATCTGAGTGGAGTTTATGATGGGTCAATACTTTTTCAACTTCATTTTGTACTTCGCTCCGACCACCCCATATCACCACTACAAAACCTCCAAGATCAGCCTGTAAATCTCTGTCAGCCCCATATGCTTCATTAAGACATTCAAGATCAGCCCTAAGCCGTTTGAACACTTTTTCATCACTCAAAACCTCCGGCATTGAGCAGTTTTTTTGAAGTTGATTTAATTTTTCTTCATTCGATACAATACTATACATTCTTCCGTTTCACCTGCCCCCTGTGCTGAATAACTAATTTTATGATAGAAACAGTCATAGTCACTCCGGCAATTATCATTTTTACATCTACATCCTTTTTCATACTTCCCACCTCTCCCACATAAGCATATTTATATATACTACATTAAACAATAGAACCCCTGCACCTATACCTATGATATAAGAACTCATTTTGCCTCCTCCTAAAAATAGTCCGGGCGCACGACAAAACTGCCGTGCGCCCGGATAATTAACCTTTTATTCTTTTAGCTTTTCCTTTGAACTCTGGCGGACGTTCATGCTTGACTATCTTCTTCGCGTTCTTCTGAACCGATTTTCTCCTTAATGCTTTCTTTTCACCAGCATCCATATCACTATACCTGCAATACATACCAGTCCGATTATCCACCCCCATACATTCAGTATTCCGAGCAGGATACCCAGCACTACCGCTACAAGAATAGCCGAAACGATCAGATAAAGAACCCAGTCCCAAGCTGAGAATATCAAACGCTTTATAGGGCTTCCCATGCGAATTATATTTTTTTCTGCTTTGTTATACCACTTTATAGCTATTATAATACTAAGGGCAAGCCATATAATGCCTATCAATGTATACATTTATCTACCTATTGCTTTCTCTACTTTGTAAGCGCTTCAATCTTTGCATTTTTCTCTTCGTTTGTGATAATTCCCATCTCACACTGCTGTTCGATTCTTCTGATTTCCTCAAAGTTGTCTACTTTCTTTCTGGCAACGCTAATCTTGTAATTATACTCATCCTGAGAGATGACATCCATTGCCAACGCCCTGTCGAGTTTCGTCTTTTCTTCCTGGAACTCTTCTTCAGCTTTTGCCTTATCTCTGAGAACAGCATTCTGTTTCATACGTTTCTCAAGTTCAATCAACTGTGCTTCCAGTTCTTGTTTTCTTGTAAGTTTGGGATCCATCATGGTAAGCAGGTCTGTGACATCCAGTCCTCCCATATCCCCTGTCTCACTGACATAATCCACATATTTCTTTCCAATCTGCGCATATGCGGCATTAAGTTCCTGCTCAATTACATTAATCTGCATTTTTATCGCACTTAATTCTGCGTTATCCTGCGCCGCTACACCAACAGAAGAACCTGCCTTTACTGCTGATGTAGATATGCTGTCTCCTATATTCTGTGCCGTTTTTAAAGCCTTATCAAAAAATCCCATCTCTTTCACTTTCCTTTCGTAATTTAAAATTTAGCTCCACATACCTTACATTTCCATCTTTTTCCAAGATCATCTGCACCAAGTATTCCAAATGCACCTATCTTTGCATATTTGCCTACGGTTGAAATCTTCTGTACGCTGTGACTGCCGCAGACTGGGCAGGTCAGATGAAACTGCTCCTGTTCCATCTTCTGGTTCATTTCCTGAATTCGCTGTTGCTTCTCTTCCTCAATCTCACGTTTTACTTCTTCCTTCTTTCCGCCAATCTCAGGATCATATGTATCAGATGACTGAATTGCAGAAATGAAGTTTTGACGCGCATCCTGAGACTTGAAGAAATTACCATTTGGCATCAGGTACTCTGCCGGAACAGGCTGCATAGGCGTTCCACATACTTCACAGCTTACGCCTTCATTGCCTTTTAAAGTTACTTTTTTGATGTTTCCACATTTGGCACAATAATAGAACATCCTCTCTCACCTCTTTTCTTCTTCATCATTCTGTATTTTTCTTTTTACATGAGCATATATCTAACCATGTGATAACTATACCATACAACTATCAACCTTACAAGCAGATGAATGATTAATTATAATTAACTCACGGAGGTAGGTACTATGCCTAAAAAAGAAAATCCTTTGCGTCAGCTCCCAGTAAATATGGATGACTGCGGCAAAATTCGTATTCGCTTAAAAGATATTCTTGAACAACGCAATATTTCTTTAAATCAACTTTCTTTCCGTGCTGAAATGCAAAGAACTCAGCTCCGGAATTATCGGGATAATAAAATTCAACGGCTGGATATCGACATATTAAGACGCCTTTGCTATGTATTGGAATGTGATCTTACAGATTTGATTGAATATATACCACCAGAAGAGCAGGAAGACTAAATCAGGAGGAAGAGCTTACCACTCTTCCCCCTGGTATTTATACTGCATCATCTCCATACAATTTTCTGATTTTTTCGTACAGTTCCTCTTTCATACGCTTTTCTTCTTCTGCTGTCATCTTAGGAAAAGTTATACTTGAAATCTCATTCTCTATCTCTTCACCATATCTCTTGGCGTATTTGGGATATCTTTCATGTAATTTAAAAAAACTGGTATCCGCACCCATCTCTATCAAATGCTCGGACAGACTTTTAAACATTCCGTAATCTACTGGTCTCATCTCTAATAACGCGTCAAACTCTTCATCTGTTGCATATATACAAATTTTTACAAAATCATTAAAAAGTCTTTTTTGTTTCTCACCCATACCCTGAGCATATTTCTCTACCATATAATCACCCTCTGTCTATTCACAGTCTACACCATTGTGGATATATCCACAATATTTATTTTTACACTTTCTGGGTACGATACTATCAAAGACTTGAAAGGCGGTGATTGTAGTGATCGATTATTCTCCATTGTGGGAAACTATGCGCGCAAAGAATATCAGCCAATATAAATTACTACAATCCGGCATTGATAATAAGACTTTAGACGCTTTAAAGAAAAATAAGAATATAACTCTTCTTACTGTTGAAAAACTATGCAGGATTTTAGACTGTACGCCAAATGAAATCGTCAACTTCACAGAAGACTCTTAAGGAAGCCGGATTATCTCCACTTCCTTTTTTATTTTCCGTAAATCCTCTCCACAGTCATGGAGTAAATCGCATATATCCAACTCTTTTCCCCTTTGATTTTTAACGTATCCATGTACCACTCCTTTCCTTTTGTCAGCCATGTATTCGTTTCTTCCACAGGAACATCTGTCACATCTTCGCCATCCTTAAGGAGTCGTGGATAACAATTCAGAACATCCTCAATCCCTGTCATGTCGTTCTCCACAGGATCAAGCAGAACTGCCACAAAGCCATGCTCTCCTAAGTCCTTTACCATGAGAATCGCCTCGACTCTGTTCAGTATTTCCTGCGGCAGTCTGTACTTCTTACGGAACAGACCGTTTACACTCCTAAGAAGCACCAACTGACTTTTTGTATATATTTTGATGTACATTCTTCTTCACCTCCTTCTGCTACATCAAAAACATAATATACGTTTTAAAAATCTACAAAAAAATAACAGCAGGTATCTTTCCAGATACATCTGCTGTCAATTCTGCAATTAATTTTCACTATCAACTTGGACTATTTATTTTGCTCGCGACGAACTCGCGACGGATTTCGCGCCACATTTTTGTTTCCCTTCCAATTTTTCTTTTCGCCTTGCTCTGACTTGTTCTTTTTCTGTCGCAAGCATGGAAACCGCGCAAATCCGCCATTTGTGGCAGAAAAAAACCGCCGTCCCCGCGGCTCGCAATGTCCGCAAAAACAGCGATTTCTAAGTGCGCGATCAGGGGTTCGAACCCTGGACACCCTGATTAAGAGTCAGGTGCTCTGCCAGCTGAGCTAATCGCGCATCTTTTGTATTTCCATCAGGCCATTCCCTAACGCAAGTGATATTATATAACAGTTTCCAGAAGAATGCAAGCTGTTTTTTTATTTTTTCTTCTTTTTTCTTTATATCCGCATATATACTTTATAAAAATATGGCTGCTCATTTTGGGCATGCGGATAAAGGAGGGCTGCCCCGCCGGGCAGCCCTCTTATGTTTTTCCATTGTTTTATCCTTTCACCGCGCCTGCTGCCACACCTTTGATAATGTGCTTCTGGCAGGACAGGTAGAAGATGATCACCGGGATGACCGCCAGGATCAGCGCCGCCATGATGGCGCCCATGTCCACCCGGCCGTAGCTTCCCTTCATATACTGGATCGCAATGGATATGGTCTTGTATTTATTCAGGTCCAGTACAAGGTAAGGCAGGAGGAAGTCATTCCAGATCCACATGGTTTCCAGTATCCCCACAGAGATGTATGTCGGCTTCATAATGGGAAGCACCACAGAAAAGAAAGTTCTAAGAGGCGTGCAGCCGTCGATAAGAGCCGCTTCCTCAATCTCCAGCGGAATGGATTTTACAAAACCACAGAACATAAAGACTGCCAGCCCCGCCCCGAATCCCAGGTAAATGATGATAATTCCCCAGGGTGTGTTGAGCCTGGTCCGGTCCGCCACCAGAGACAGGGTGAACATCACCATCTGGAAGGGGACGACCATGGAGAACACACAGAGCAGATACAGGATCTTTGTAAACTTTGTCTTCACTCTTGTAATATACCAGGCGCACATGGATGTGCACACAAGGATCACCAGCACGGAGCCAACGGTAATAAATACCGTCCAGCCCACGGCGCTGAGCAGTTCGTACTTGTCGATGGCTGTCAGATAATTCTCAAAGCCGTTCCATGTCTTTTCCGTCGGCAGCGTAAAAGGTTCTTTGTTGATATATACTTTTTTCTTAAAGGAATTCATAAGCACGATCAGTATCGGGGCGATGTAGACCAGCCCCAGTATGGTGAAAGCGCCGGTCCCCAGCGTGCTTATCCTGCTTCTCTTTTTCATTTACTGCTGCACCTCCTTTGAGCGGGTAGCCCGGAGCTGGAGCATGCCGATAGCCACAACGATGACGAAGAAGATCACTGCTTTGGCCTGGCCGACACCCTCCCATCCGGTACGTCCGTAGAATGTGTTGAAGATGTTCAGGGCCATCATCTCGGACATCTTGGACGGTTCTCCTGCCGTCAGCGACAGGTTCTGGTCAAAGAGCTTGAATCCGTTGGTAATAGACAGGAACATACAGATGGTGATGGATGGCATCATCATGGGGATGGTCACTTTGAAAAGTCTCTGGATCCGCGATGCGCCGTCGATCTGGGCCGCCTCCATCACGTCTCCGGGGATGGACTGAAGCCCTGCAATGTAAATGATCATCATATAACCGATCTGCTGCCAGCTCACCAGAATGATCAGTCCCCAGAAACCGTACCACTCATTCAGCCCCAGCGCTGTGCTGTAGTGCGCCAGCACGCCGTTAAAGATGAGCTGCCAGATGTAGCCCAGCACGATGCCTCCGATCAGGTTAGGCATAAAAAAGATCGTGCGGAAAATATTGGTTCCCCGCATTTTCTGGGTCAGCGCCATGGCAAGGGCAAAGGCGATCACATTGATCACCACCAGCGATACCACGGCGAAAAGGGCGGTATACCAGAAAGAATGTCTGAACACCGTGTCCTTAAACGCCTCGATGTAATTGGATAATCCGACAAACTTCGCATCCGTGACTGTGGTAAATTTGCAGAACGAAAGCCAGATCCCCATTACGAACGGAATAATAAATCCAAGGATAAATGCGCAGAATGTGGGAAGCACAAAGATGGGCATATACCGCTTGATCGCTTTTTCCATATAAATCCTCCTCCTTCTGAAAAAGCGGCGTTCAGACTTTTTCTGCCCGCCGCTTTCCTGTTCAATTCAATATGTCTTTCAGATCTTCCGGAAAGATTACTCTGCTGATGCCGCTGCCTCTGTAGCCCATCCGTCCACAAATGCGCTTACAACTTTATCCCAGTTGGCATCTGTCTGATCTGCCGCATATGCAGTCAGCGCAGATCCTACTCCGTTTTTCCACTCTTCAGAAGGCATGGTTGAGAATACCCATGTCACAGGTGTTTTCCCATCTTCCATGTACGCGTTGGCTTCGTTTACCAGTGTATTTTCAGACTCAAGGTTGGACTCGAACGGAATGACAAATCCCATATCCTTGCACATAGCCTCCACACCTTCATCGGAAGTTACACACCAGTTCATGAAATCCAGTGTTGCCTGGATATCTTCCTCAGATGCCTTGGAGTTTACACACCAGTAGTTCTCTGTTCCTGTGCAGACGCCCTGGTTCTCCTCGCCCTCAACTCCGATGTAGATCGGCAGAATGCCAAGGTTCTCATCCCCGATATCCGCAATGTTGTTGTACTCCCATGTACCGTTCTGGTAGAAGACCGCTTCCTCTGTCACAAACTCTGCTGTAGAGTCATCGGCTGTCTTTGTGGAAATCTCTGTCGGTTCGCAGGTTGCATTATTGATGTACAGATCCCAGATCTGGCGGTAATTGTCAAGGTATGTGCCCTTGATGGCGTCTGTATTGTCAATGCCCTCATCCTTGTACTCATAGTAGATCGGAAGATTTGCCAGATGTGTCTTGAATCTCCAGTCAGATGAGCTGTCCATGCCTGCTGATGTAAAAGCTGAAAATCCAAGTTCATCCTTTCTTGCCGTGATATCTTCCACTACCTTTTTAAAGCTGTCAAAGTCTGTGATATCGTCTGCTGTGTAGCCTGCTTTCTCAAGAAGGTCCTTGTTGTAGATAATGCCGTAGTTCTCGATAACGTAGGCAATACCTGCCATCTTATCGCCGTCCATCAGCGCAAAACTGTCGTCTGTCAGCTCCCCTGCGATATCGGAGTCAGACAGATCATAGCAGTAGTCTTTCCAGCTTGCCAGTCCCACAGGTCCGTTTACCTGGAACAGGGTAGGCGCATCTGTCTTTGCCATCTCTGATTTCAGTGTCTTCTCATACTCTCCGGAAGCTGCTGTCAGAACTGTCACCTCCACGCCGGTCTCCTCTGTGTAGACTTCCGCCAGTTCCTGCCAGTACTCGTCCGCCTCAGGCTTAAAGTTGAGGTAATATACCTTTCCTTCTGCCTCACTGCTGCCGCTGTCCCCGGAGTCAGAGGAGCTTCCGCATCCTGCCACCAGGCCTGCTGTCATGGCTGCAACTAATAATAATGATATTACTTTTTTCTTTTTCATATCCTTCCTCACCTTTCTGAAAACCTCTGTTTTCTTTGTTCTGGGACTATTATAACCGGCCGCTCTTCCTCCCCGTTATCAAATAAAAAACCAGGAATGCCAAAAAAAATACTTCAGCGCCGGTATCTTCTCCGGCGCCGAAGCATCACTGCTCCTCCAGAAATTCCTGGATGCTCTCGTCTTCTTTTTTTGTAAATTCCTCCGGGCTGATCTTCCCCTGGGCCAGATCCGGAAGGATGGTTCCCAGCGTCTCCTCCTGCAGGATGGAGTTCCATTTCACCTGGTAGTTGGGGACAAGAACCGGGCCGCTTTTGTAGGTCTCTATATAGTCCCGCTCTGCCTGGGTCAGGGAATCCGGACTCTGTTCAAACAGCTCCTCCCTCTGCTCCATGTTCATCTGCGTGCGCAGCTTCAGAAGAGCCGCCGCCCCCTCTTTGACTTCCTGGCTGTAGCTGGACACAATGGCCCAGCCGAATGTCTCCGGGGATGAGATCAGCCTGTTTTCCGGAAATGCCGAGAACCTTACTTTGTCCTGCCACTCTTCGGGAATCTGATCCATCATCCAGTATCCGTTGGGGATCATGGCTGCCTTCCCGGAGAAAAAATTCTCATAGGACACATCAAAATCCACATACAGCGCATCACCTGTGGTGTACTGAAACAGCCGCTCCAGCGTCCGGGCAATGCGCAGCCCGCTTTCATTCTGGTAGGTGTCCGGGTAAAACTGCTGCATGAACTGCGCCCCTTCCTCCGTGGAGGCCGCCTCCGCCGTGGCAAAAAGCATGGGCGCCCAGGCCGTCCCCTCGGTATGAAGGGCCAGCGGAGTGATGCCGCAGCTTTCCAGCTTCTCGCAGCACTCCCAGAATTCCTCCCATGTTTCGGGAAATTTTTCAATACCTGCCTGGGCAAACAGCTCCTCGTTCCAGAAGATCCCGGAACAGGAAAATGCCGCCGTACTGACAGGCCCCAGATAGATACTGCCGTCCTCCTCGCTGCAGGACTCCAGCACCGACGGCTCGATCATCTCCATCCACTCTTCATCTTCCTTGATATACCCGGACAGTTCCTCAATCCTGCCATCCTGGATCATCGTATAATAGAAGGCGGGAAGCATCCGGAGATCTGTAATGACTGCCGGGAGGGTATCTGTCACATTCTGCCGTTTCAGGTTCTGCCGGTACTCTTCCTCCGTCTCCATGACCCACTCCACATCCGCCTGCCACTTCCCATCATACAGTTCATTGAATGCCTGGATCACATCCTCCTCATTTTTGTTGCCTGTAGAGGAGTCCACGATCAGGATGACCGGGATGGACACCTCCTCCCCGCCTGCTTTTTCCTCTGTCTGCCTTCCCGCGCAGCCTGCGGCTGCCACGGAGAAAAGCAGGGAAACCGCTGCCGCCTGTATGACTCTTTCTTTAAATCTGTATCTGTTCCTGCTCATATGCCTCCTGCCCGTCTCCCCGGGGAATTTTGATCGTACAGCTTGTTCCATCTTCTTGTGCTCTGCAGTAAAAGGCTGCCTCGTCCCCGTACTTCAGTCTGAGCCGGGTCAGAATATTTACCACGCCGTAACCGTGCCTCTTATCCGGAAAGCAGTTTTTCATCTCCCCTAAGGGCAGCTTGTTCATTCCGCTGATCTTCTGCACCATGTCCGCCTCCATGGGGGTGCCGTTGTTGTACACCTCCAGGTACAGCTCCTCTTCTTCCTTCCACACGGTGATCCGGATCTGTCCTCCCTCAAAAATATCCCGGAATCCATACTTTACTGCATTTTCCACAAGCGGCTGCAGGACCAGCTTCAGAACGGTTGTGTGGGCGGCATCCACCCGGCAGTCTACCTGGTAGGAGAAAAGATCTTTGTTTCGTATCTGCTGGATCTCCATGTAACTCTTCACATTCTCCAGCTCGTCTTCCACAGTCACTATATCGTTTCCTTTGCTCAGCGACAGCCGCAGATATCTGGACAGGGCCTGGATCATCCGCATAGTCGTCTCTTCCTTGTTGATCCGGGCCAGCATATAGATGGTATCCAGCGTGTTGTACAGAAAATGCGGATTGATCTGGCTGATCAGCATGTTCAGCTCCGATGTGCGCAGCTCTCTCTCCTGCTCCTTGATCTCCTCCAGCAGCCTCTGGATATTCCCGAGCAGTTCATTGTAGGAATGACCGATCTCGTCCAGCTCTGTGTTTGTGTGAAGCTCTATGGTCCGGTCAAAATTGCTGCCGTCAAATTCCGCCATGGCCGTTCGGATTTCCTGGATGGGCTTTGTAAATCTTCTGG
>NZ_CAUGIN010000049.1:0-12129 GCF_959599685.1 Lachnoclostridium phocaeense | reverse complement strand
TATACCTTGCTCTGTAAGAACCGCTCCGCTAATGTCTTAACTAAATGACATTGCCTTTAAAGGACCTGCTCTTCTTCAATACGAATATTTTATTCTTTTACCAGCACCTTCTCGATCTCTCCGATGTACATGGTATGGTAGTCATTCTGGGGATACCATTTTGTATCGCACTCTGTATCCACAAAACACTCCGGATACATCTCCTGGACATACAGCTTCCGGCACACGAAGATCATCTCCGCCTCCTCCACTGCTGTGGTCTCCTCCAGCGTCTTTTCATTTACATAGAAAGGATGAAGCCCTGCCTCCTCCCATTTATCTTCCACATCCCGTCCGGACACGGCGCCGCAGATATTCAGCGCCTCCCGCTTGTCCCCGGGAAGGAACGAAATGGTAAAACGGTCGCTGCCGTCTACAAATTCCTTTGTGTATCTCTGGGGTCTTATATACGCAGTCACCACAGGTTTGCCCCACATGATGCCCACGCCGCCCCAGCTTGCAGTCATGGTATTGGATTTCATCCTGTCTCCGGCTGTCACAAGCATCCACTGCTTACTGATCTTGTCGAAGGGGTTGAACTGCAGCTGGTGAATGTCCATTTCTTTAAATGCCATCTTCTATTCCTCCTTTTACTCCATCACGATCTTCCTGAAGTTCTTCTTTCCTTTCTTCAGCACAACGCCTGCCTTGAATGCGTCCGCTGTAAACACTTCGTGAATGTTGGTGATCTTCTCGCCGTCCACGGACACGCCGCCCTGCTGCACGGCTCTTCTGGCCTCAGATTTGGAAGGCACAAGCTCTGCCTTCACAAGCATGGTCAGAATATCCATAGCGCCATCTTCCAGATCCCCTTCTGTAAGGGTTGTGGTAGGCATGTTGGCTGCGTCCCCCTGGCTGAAGAGCGCTCTTGCGGACTCCTGTGCCTTTGCGGCCTCTTCCTCGCCGTGTACCAGCTTGGTCAGCTCGTATGCCAGGATCTCTTTTGCCGTATTGAGCTGTGCGCCCTCCCAGGTGTCCATCTTGTCGATCTCCTCCAGCGGCAGGAATGTCAGCATACGGATACATTTCAGCACGTCCGCGTCCGCCACATTTCTCCAGTACTGGTAGAACTCGAAAGGTGATGTCTTATTGGGATCAAGCCAGACAGCGCCGCTCTGGGTCTTGCCCATCTTCTTGCCCTCGGAGTTGAGGAGCAGAGTGATGGTCATGGCGCAGGCGTTCTTGCCCAGCTTGCGGCGGATCAGCTCTGTACCGCCCAGCATGTTGCTCCACTGGTCATCCCCGCCGAACTGCATGTTACAGCCGTACTTCTGGTACAGTACGTAGAAGTCGTAGCTCTGCATGATCATATAGTTGAATTCAAGGAAGCTTAATCCTTTCTCCATCCTCTGCTTGTAGCACTCTGCTGTCAGCATACGGTTTACACTGAAGTGGGGGCCGACTTCCCGGAGCAGATCAATGTAATTGAGATCTAAAAGCCAGTCCGCATTGTTCACCATGAGAGCCTTGCCCTCGGAGAAATCAATAAACCGGCTCATCTGTTTCTTGAAACAGTCGCAGTTGTGCTGGATCTGCTCCGGCGTCATCATGGAGCGCATGTCAGATCTTCCGGAGGGATCTCCGATGTATCCGGTTCCCCCGCCGATCAGGGCGATGGGTCGGTTGCCTGCCTCCTGGAGGCGCTTCATCAGACACAGCGCCATAAAATGTCCCACATGAAGGCTGTCTGCTGTGGGGTCAAATCCGATATAAAAAGTTGCCTTTCCGTTATTGATAAGTTCCCGGATCTCCTCCTCGTCTGTCACCTGGGCTATGAGCCCTCTTGCCTGCAGTTCTTCGTAAATTCCCATGTTTTTTCTCCTTTACTCTTTTTATACTTTGCTTCTTTCCCGCAATACCGCAAAGTGGTCAAAAAAAGCCCTTACTGTTTTCACAGTAAGGGCGAGTTCTCTTATCGCGGTACCACCTTGCTTCACCTGTGCCTCGCGGCACCGGTCTCATCCGGCTGCTCCCCTGTCAGATCCACATGTGTCTTACTTTTCGGATCACAGCCTGGCACTTTAACGCGCGCCAACCCGTCACAGCCTACTTGCCGATCCGCTTCTGCCTTCTGTCTGGCTTCCGCTTTCTTCCCGGTGTTCGGTGTGAGGCTCCAAGACGTATTCATATGCGGTTCCTTCGTGCGCCTCTCAGCGGCCGGCTGCTCTCTGTACGGGTGTCCCGGATACTACTTGTTCTTTTCCAAGCCTTTTGTGTATGTTTCTGTCTGACTGTCATCCTAGCCTATCCGGCTGCATTTGTCAAGCCTGTTTGGCAAAATCGCCCGGTCAGCCTGTCACACTTTCCCTTTATAGTAAGGGCATTTCTTCCGGAGGCACTGCTGGTTCTCCCCGGAAAAGTTGCAGATGATCTTCTCCGGCAGCTCCATCTGAATACCCAGCTCTTCCCCTGTCATGAGAACTGCTTCCTTTAACGCCGTAAAGGTATCCCTCTTGCAGCATCTGGGACCGCCGATCCTGCCGATGGCATCCAGCGCCCTGGCTGTCATCCGGTTGGAAAGCCCCCAGGAATTTCCCGATAGAGGCGTGGCTCCGGTGAGAATACTCATGTAAATACCGGTGCTCACCCCTGCGCCGCAGCATCCCCAGAACCCGCAGGCGCCGCCGGGGACCTGGCTGCCCCGCTCTTCCATCTGCCGGAGGGCCTCCTCCAGATCCAGCCCGGCTCCACAGTTATGGCAGGCGGTAAGGAGAGCTGCCCCTGCCATCACGTGATGCTCCGGCCCGTGCATGTATATATAAGGATCCGCCATGATCTGCTGCACAATGGCCACAGGATCCTTAAGGGAAGTCTCCAGGCACAGGGCCTGTATCGCTTCCAATCCTTTCTTCGCGTGGCAGGCGTCACAGACATAGTGACCTTCCCGGCAGGAAGCGTGGCTCTTCTCCTTTTTCCCGCAGAAGACGCAGGTCATGTCCACCGCCTCCTGGCAGTACACAAGCTCCTGCCCGCAGACAAGGCAGCCCCCTCTTCCTCCTTTTTTCTTCTCTTCCATGACTTCTACCTTCCTGTCTCTGTCAGTACGTTTCCATCCTTGATGACAGCCTTCAGACGCAGATCTTTATCAAGAAGCACAAGATCCGCCTTCTTTCCAGGTGTGATGGAGCCTCTGGTCTCGTAAACTCCCAAACTTTTTGCCGGGTTCATGGTAGCGCAGGCCACGGCTGTCTCCAGAGGAATGTCCATCTTCTTTACGGCCGTGCGCATACAGTCCATAAGATTAGTGGCAGAGCCTGCCAGAGCCCCGTCAGACACAAGGGTGGCGTGGTTTCCTTTCACATCCACATCCAGGCCGCCCAGGGTGTACCGCCCGTCCGGCATCCCTGTGGCCCGCATACTGTCGCTGATGAAAATGATCCGGTCTTCGCCCAGCATCTTAAAGGTAGCCCGGACCATCGCCGGATGGATGTGCACGCCGTCACAGATCAGCTCCGCCATCACGTGGGGGCTGTCCGCCACTGCTCCCACCACGCCGGGAGCGCGGTGTGTAAAGGCCGGCATGGCATTATATAAATGCACTGCGTGGCAGGCTCCTCTGTCGTAAGCCGCCTTTGCAGAGTCATAGTCCGCATTGGTATGGGCCAGTGATACATGGACTTCATCTTTCACTGCCTCCACAAACTCCAGGGCGCCCTCCTTCTCCGGCGCAACGCCGATATAGTTGACTGTCCCTTCCGCCGCCTTCTGGAAACGGTGGAAGATCTCCACGTCACAGAGACGGATATTTCTGGCGTCCTGGGCTCCCTTCTTCTCCTCACTGATAAAGGGTCCTTCCATATTCACGCCGAGGAAGTCCGCCCTCGCCGGATCCGGCTGGGCCTGCTGCTTTTTGCCGTAGGCAGCTCCTGTGGCCAGGATCTCCTCCAGTTCCTCCACAGGCAGCGTCATGGTAGCCGGGTTGATGCCTGTAACTCCCACAGAGGCCTCGTATTTCGCGATCTCCTTTATGGCCTCCTCTGTGCCGTCGCAGAAATCATGCCCCATGCATCCGTGAAAGTGGATATCTATGAGTCCGGGAATGGCATAGCATCCTTCCCCGTCCAGCGTCTCTTCCTGTTCCCCGGAATTTTCCGTCTCTTCCCCAGGAGCGGCAAAAAGCCCGTCTCTGATACAGATTTCCCCTTCTTCAAAAGATTTATCTTCCCTGTATACTTTTACATTTTTGATACGCATATCTCTTTCTCCTTCCGCTGTCCCCTCCGGACAGACTGTGCTGAGAACATTATAGTATACTCTGCCTGTACAAACAACACGGAGACTGAAAAATTCAGCCTCCGCGAAAAATCTTATCGAATTATAAACTGCAGAACATCTGCTGCCACGGCCACCGTCAGAAGCAGGTATGCCGCCATCTTCTGTCTGCCGTTTCCGGCTTTCAGATGCACGATCAGAGCCGCGATGCACAGAACGCCGGGGGCCAGCCCCATCACGCGCTGAGCAATCCAGTTCGTCGGAAGAGAAATTGCCTGAAGCGCCGAAAGAGCGATGCCCCACGCAGACATAAGATAAAAGAGTACTTTTTTTACCTTTTCTCCCTTTACAAGGTACAGGCCGAGAAGCCCTCCGATGCTGATCACACTGATTCCCACATAAAAAATTAATAATAATCCTAATGCCATTCTTATTTCCTCCTGGTATACATTTATTGTTTACCTCCCTTCCGGGAGGCGGGATTCATATCCCTTTCTGGTATACAGAATATCATGGCTTTATAAAGAAACCTGGCATATGATTCTGAAGAATTCTAAAGAAGCGCCGGAATATTTAATGTAATTCTGATCCGGAACACATTTCCCTCGGGGCCGGCCTGTACCTCTCCGCCGTAGGCAGCCGCGGTCTCCTTTATACTCTCCAGGCCGATCTGCCTGCTCTCCACCTGTCCCTCTGTCCTGCGGATCCCATTTTCCTGGAGGATCCTCAGCTCGTTCCCTCTGCTCTCTATGACAAGCACCACTTCCCTGTCCGGATCTGCATATTTTTCCACATTGGAAATAAGGTTATCCACGATGCGACGCAGGGCAGATATGTCCGCCCGCCCCGGGAAAGAACCACACCCGGAGAGATCGGTCCTGCATGTAAACCGCTCCTCCAGCAGCTCCTCCCACCCGGCGGCAAGCTGTTCCGCAAGGAAGCGGATATCTTCCACCTTCTCCCATGTCCCGGATCGCCCGTCCAGAAGCTGATCCATCAGCTCTTTCACCTGTATGGCTTTGGACCGGACAAGCTCCATGTAGCTGTGCATCTCTTCCTTCGTGACTGTCTCTCTTTTTTCCAGCAGTTCCGTGTAGGACAGGACAGAGGTAAGAGGCGTGCGGATATCGTGGGAGAGGGAACGTATGAAAGCTTCCCTTGCATCCTTCATCTCCTGCTCTCTCCGGCTGATCTCCTTTCTGGTGGCTGTAAGGTAATTGATGCTCTCTGCCAGCCGGGTCAGCTCATCATCTCCTTCCAGCGGGATCTGTACATCTTCTCTTTTCTGCATGCTCTCCACGCCGTTTATGATCTGTATCAGATAGGAGAGTCTCCGCCCCAGAAGAAGAAGGAACAGAATGACAAACACGATCACAGCCGCGGCAATGCACACTCCTCTCAGCCAGACCCCTATAGCCGCATACACGATCCCCTCGGGAATGATCTGCCTTCTGTCCAGGTAGACCTCCACAATGGACTGGGAGGTGAGATAAAGGAAGAAAAAAGTAAAGACAGCCACAATGACCGACAGCACCAGATACTCAAAAATCTCTCCCGCCAGTTTCTTCGCCCTGGCCGGCTTTTTTCCCTTTTTATTCCACATAGTACCCCTTTCCCCAGGCCGTCTTGATATACCTTGGATTTCTGGAATCATCCCCCAGCTTTTTCCGGATGTTTTTGATATGTACCATGATCGTTGTATCCCCTACCGCGTCATCCTCCCAGACGCTCTGGTAAATATTGTCCAGGGAATAGATCTTTTTCCTGTGGCTGATAAGCAGCTCCAGAATCCGGTACTCTGTGTGCGTCAGAATAATCATCTCCCCGTCTTTCCAGACGGACTGGCGGTCCATGTCCAGTTTCAGATCTTTGTAAGTCAGTTCATCTGCCGGCGCCTCCTCCGCCTTGTACTGCATTCTTGCATAGTCTCGGCTCCTTCGCAGCAGCGCTCCCACCCGCATCAGAAGTTCTGCATTGGAAAACGGCTTCACCATATAGTCGTCCGCCCCCGCATCAAAACCCATTCTCTTGTCCGCCTCGCCGGAGTATGCGGTGAGAAAAATGATGGGCGCATAGTAGTTCCTTCGTATCTCCATCCCGGCCGCGAACCCGGACATTCCGGGCATGTTTACATCCAGGATATAGAGGTCAATGGTGTCATCCGCCAGGTTCACCGCCTCCTGGCCGTCTGCCGCCTCCACCACCTCATACCCCTCTTCCGCAAGGAGCATGCCAAGTATGCCGCGTATCTCTTTTTCATCGTCCGCCACAAGTATTTTCGCTTTTTTATCCATATCTTTCTCCCTCTCTTTGATCTGCTTCTGACATATCCTGCTTAGAATGTAACACAGGCCCTCCCGCATCACAATCCTTTTTGGGAAAATTCCGGCCGGAGATGGATTGTACACCTTTCCCTTTTTTGTTATAGTAGCTTTAGTAAAATTTCAAATACAAAGGGGAATGTATACATGAACCAGAAAACCTATGATTGTTATGTGAAAATACTGAAGACGGAGCTTGTGCCCGCCCTGGGATGCACGGAGCCTATCGCTCTTGCCTACGCTTCCGCCAAAGCCGTGGACGTGCTGGGCGATTTTCCGGACCGTATGGAAGCCCTGTGCAGCGGCAACATCATCAAGAATGTGAAAGGCGTCAAAGTGCCCAACTCGGGAGGTCTCAAAGGCGTGGAAGCCGCTGTCATCCTGGGCGCTGCCGGCGGGGATGCCTCCAAGGTGCTGGAGGTGCTGGAGAGCGTCCAGGAAAAAGACAGGGAGCGCACGGCCGCGCTTCTGAAAGACCGCTTCTGCACCTGCCTTCTCAAGGAAGGGGTTCCCAACCTCTATATTGAAATCCACGCTTTTAAAGGGGCGGAAACCGCTGTTGTGCGGATCGAGCAGACCCACACAAACATTACCTTCATCTCCCGGAACGGCGCTGTTCTTTTTGAGAAAGAAGCCGTCTCCCAGGAGGCTATGACAGACAAATCCCTTCTTAATCTAAATGATATCATCACATTTGCAGAGGAAGTGGATCTGGATCTGGTAAAGGACTGTCTGGAGCGCCAGATCGAGTACAACATGGCCATCTCTGAGGAAGGGCTGAAAAACAACTGGGGCGCCGGCGTGGGCCGGACGATCCTGGAAACATTCGGCCAGGATGTGCGCTGGAAGTCCATAGCCAGAGCCGCCGCCGGATCAGACGCCCGCATGAGCGGCTGTTCCCTGCCGGTGATCATCATCTCCGGCTCCGGCAACCAGGGCATGACCTGCTCTCTCCCGGTGATTGAATACGCCCGCTCCACCGGCGCATCACACGAGAAGCTTCTGCGGGCCCTGTGCATTTCCAATCTGACAGCCCAGGATCAGAAGCGCTATATCGGTCCCCTGTCCGCCTACTGCGGAGCTGTCTGCGCGGCAGCCGGAGCAGGCGCGGGAATTACCTACCTGTGCGGCGGCACCGCGGAACAGATCGAGAACACAGTGATCAACACCATTGTCAATGCCGGCGGCATCACCTGCGACGGCGCAAAGCCAAGCTGCGCCGCCAAAATCTTCTCCTCCCTGCAGGCCGCCTTCCTGGGCCACAGCCTGGCCATGAAAGGCTTCCGCTTTGAGGCCGGCGAAGGACTTGCCATGGACACGGCTGAGGACACGGTAAAGGCCATCGGATACATGGGCCGGGAAGGTATGCGCCAGACGGATATCGAGATCTTGAACATGATGATCGGAAAGACAGACCTGTCTTCCATCTGACATACCTTTCTTCACTTACATACTTTTTACATACGCGCTGTATTTACAGCCCTGCCATTCTCGTGGCCGCATGATGGGCAAAATCCCTGTCATGCTCTACCAGGAGCATGGTGGGGCTGTATCTCTGTATCAGCTCCATAATCTGTCTCCTGGAAAAGATATCGATATAGTTCATGGGTTCATCCCATATATACAGGTGAGCCTGCTCACAGAGGCTGGCTGCGATCAGCACTTTCTTTTTCTGCCCCAGACTGTAGTCCTCCATCTTCTTCTCAAACTGCAGCCTGGAAAAATCCATCTTCCGAAGAAGCGCCATGAAAAGAGACAGGGAGAGGCCTCTGTTTTTTGCATAAGTCCTCAAATCACCCGACAGGCCGGCAGGGTTCTGGGGCACATAGGATATGACAAGCCCGGGGGCAAGCTGGATGCGTCCGCCGGTGATCCGCAGCTCCCCTGCTTCTGCCGGCAAAGCCGCCTGCATCCCGCCGGCCTCCTCACCATCCATCCAGGACGTAAGAACCGCTTTCAGCACACTGGATTTCCCGCAGCCGTTGCGCCCCGAAAGAAGCACCCTCTCTCCCTGGTCCACATGCAGACTGAGCCCCTCCAGCACTCTGCGGCTGCCGTAGGACAGGGTGACGTCCTCCATAAGCACCAGCCTGTTTTTGTGATGCGTAAGAGGACAGATCTTCAGATCCTCCGCCGTCTCCACATTTTTCAGTAGCTTCCTTTTTTCCTCCGCTGCCGTCAGCATTCTGTTCTCCATGCTTTTGGAGCGCTTCATCATTTTGGCAGCCTTGTGGCCGATGGCTCCCCGGTCCGGCTTCAGTCCTCCGATCTTTGTTCCGGTCTTTGTCTTCTCCACAGCGTCCGACCACCTTTCCGTGCGGGCAGCCGCTGCCTCCAGGCGCCGGATATCTTTTTTCAGCTTTTCATTCTCTCCCAGCTCAAAAGTATCTTTCTTCTCTTTCTGTTCCTGCCACGTGGTAAAATTCCCCCGGACGACCTCTATATCTGACCGGTTAATGGACAGAATGTGATCCACACACCCGTCCAGAAAATACCGGTCATGGGACACGAGGATAAAGCCTTTCTTTCCCTGCAGATAGCGCATCATACTCTCCCTGGCCTCCATATCCAGATGGTTGGTGGGCTCGTCGATCAGCAGGAAGGCGTTCTCTCTGGCAAAGAGCCCGGCCATCATAACCCGGGTCTGCTCCCCGCCGCTTAAAGAGTCAAAAGGTCTGTACAGGATCCCCGGATCCATATCCAGGCATGTCAGCTCCCGGCAGATTTTCCACAGTTCGCAGGACGGGTCCGCCTCCTCCAGCACCTCTATGACATCCCTGCTCCCATCTTTCACCAGGACAGGAAAATACTCCATCTGCACATCCCCCTGGATACTTCCAGTATACTCATATGCTCCCATGAGGAGCTTAAGAAGCGTCGTCTTTCCCCGCCCGTTTCTGCCGGTAAGTCCCAGCTTCCAGTCCGTATCAATTCTGAAGGACACGTCCTCAAAAACCGGCTCCATTCCTCCCTCATAGCAGAACGTCAGATGACTGACTTGTATCATTGACATTGTGTGATCCCTCCTTTTCAAAGCGCATACAAAAAAGCACGGGAAAATTCCCGTGCCCGAAAAACTCCATCCGGAGTCTCTTTCCATACAAAGCTGCGCCCTGCGCGCCTCTTACGGATTCTATTTATCTGGATACAAGGATTTTCATTTCTGCATGCGCATAAAACATGTCCACCACGGTTCCTTCCCCGGCGGATCTGTCACGCCTATATGAACTTCATATATTATCTGCAGAAATTCTTCATCCTTTCACCCCTTTGCATGTACATTCTTCCTGTACAAAATAGCACAGACCCTTCTGGCTGTCAACCTCTGACTTCTGTTTTATGACTTCTGTTTTACCTTTCATTTTTCACCACGCTGCTGTTCCGGTATATACTGAGAAGGATACCGGCATAGAAATAAGTCACGCACAGGTTGGCCCCTCCCTGGGTATAGAAGGGCATGTAGGCTTCTGTCACCGGAAAAACGCCTGCATTCATTCCGATATACCATACTACCTGCACAGAAAGGAACAGCACAGCCGCCAGCCCCAGCAGAAAGCCCAGCCGGTTTCGCTGTCCCAGGACCGTTCTGATAAGCAGTGCCAGAAACACTCCCACAAGAAGAGTCAGCACAACCACCGGAAAGCTTCCCAGATACCGGAGCATATACATCCCTGTCTCCACCGGATCACCCATCTGGCGCACAGCCTCCTCTTCCGCCTCAGCAGCGTTCATTCCATCTGCCATGTAATCCAGCTTCTGATCCTCGATATGGCCCTCAAGTTCCTCCAGGATCATCTGCTTTGCCCGCCTGCACCGGATCTGTTCCGACACAATTTCAATGTAGCTATGCATATTCATGGCATGCACCTCCCAGAACTTTCACCACAGCCCTGGAATACTCCTTCCACTCCTCCTCTTTTTTCGCAAGCTGTTTTTTTCCGGCCTTTGTGAGCCCGTAGTATTTCCGCGTCTTCCCACCGGCGTCCTGCTCCCAGGAGGTGAGATATCCTTTTTCCTCCAGCGTGTGCAGAAGAGGGTACAGAGTTCCCGCTTTCAGTTCAAACACATTCTCTGATTTCTCACGCAGCGTCTCGATCATCTCGTAGCCGTACATATCCTTCTCTTCCAGAAGTTTCATAATGAGCATAGCTGTGCTCCCGGAAATCAGACTCTTTTCCACTGCCATAAACCCGGCCTCCTTTCCTTTTCCCCCATACAGGGGAGTCATTCATATAGATGTTCGATATATCGACTATCTATATAATATATCGAACATCTACCTATGTCAAGCCGCCAGGCTCACTTTCTGCAGACTAGATCCGGTCAATAATCTCCTGGATCGTCTCTTTGCTCTCCTCCAGGTCCTGGGCGATCTCCTCCGCCGTCTTTCCCCTGGCCAGTTTTTTCTTTACCATGTCTACCAGTCTCAGCTTATATCCTTCTGCTTTTCCGTCTTCAAAAGCCTCATCTTTCACTGCTTTCTCATACTTCTCCTGGTCAAATGTCTCCAGTATCATCTGTACTACCTCCGCCTTCTGCTGGATTAAGATGTCCTTCAGAATTTCATCCCGGATGCAGTCGTCTATCGTCTGCATGATCGCTTCTTCCAGAGGCTTCTTTGCCTCCAGTTTTTTCCGCACCCTGTCCACAAAAATCGCGTACTCCTTAAGCCTGCGGCATTTTTCCATAAGCTCACGGTTATGGCCATAGTTAATGTTCAGCATTACCGTGATGCATTCCAGGGCCGGAGTTCTCCCCTCCCCGCCCTTCTCAAAATGGTCAGACAGACGAAGGACCGTCCGGTCCGGCTGGCTGTCCGTACCATTGTAAAACACAATATGCTGTGGGAACGGAAAGTTTTTTGCGCTGGAGCCGTAGATGTTGATATTGTTCCGTGCAATGATCTTTTCGTACAGCTTTGCATAATATAGAAGCCCCCGCATAGGCATATTGGGATTGCAGGTACTCTGATGCTCGTACAGGTTCAAGGTGCCGCTGACAAGAAATGAAATATCATTTTTCATGGACAGATAGAGAACATTGCCAAGCGTGTTGATCTCCAGCTCGTCCGGATCCTCGTACTCTGTGCCGGACACGGCATTGTACAGAGACAGAAGATCCTCCTTATTGCTGAATACAAGCCGGAAAAGCCGGTCCTTATACTCCCGGTCAGCGGTGGGATATTCTGAGTCATCCACATTTACAATATTTACTTTTCTGGTTCTGCTCATAGAAATATTATACCTCCATTATAGACATAAAGACAACGTACTGCAACCTTTTCCCTTGTCTGCAGACTTTGTAAAAAGGAATGGTTCTGGCGGAAACCGCCCCGGACATGCGCCGGATGATGATAAATAAGAATAGCTGCCCTGGCAGCCTCAAAGGAAAGATTTCCTCTGTGAATGGTTTACATTATACACAGAATTATGACAATCGGCAAGATGGAATAGTGCACAAAATCCCATGCATGATCTTGTGGAATATTTCCTCCTCTCAAATCAATCGAGTAGGGGAGATTTTCTCTCCCCTCTCACACCACCGTACGTGCCGTTCG
>NZ_CAUGIN010000048.1:0-12790 GCF_959599685.1 Lachnoclostridium phocaeense | reverse complement strand
GTTTCAAGAGAAAAAGACGGGACATACGGTTATAAGATCACCCAGGATGTAAGAAAGGCCATCGAAGTGTCGGAATCCACTCTGTATCCTGTACTCAGAAGACTGCAGAAGGATGACTGCCTGGAAGTGTACGATATGCAGTACGACGGGAGGAACCGGCGATACTACAAGATTACGCCGAGAGGTGAAGCGCAGCTGAATCTGTACAGGTCCGAATGGAGGACGTATTCGAAAAAGATCAGCGAAATTTTTGAGGGAGGTGCTATCTTATGAACCGCATACAGTTTATGCTTGAGCTGGCCGCGCTTCTGCAGGACATATCTGTGGAGGAGCGCACAGAGGCAATGAAATACTACAACGATTATTTTGACGAGGCGGGAGAAGAAAACGAGGCGGAGATCATCCGGGAGCTTGGCAGTCCCGCCAAGGTGGCAGCTGAGATCAAGGCCGGCCTGGGAGGAAAGGCCGGGGAGGAAGGAGAATTTCGGGAGACCGGATATACAGATACCAGGTTTGAGCACAGGGAGGCCCCTGCAAGGCCGGGAGGCCCTGGCCCGGACAGCCAGAGAAGCGGCGGGTACAGCCAGGATGGCGGACCGGGTCCGGAGGGCAGTTACAGCCAGTCCAGATCAAGCCGGACCTGGAAGATCATCCTGATCGTTCTGATCCTTCTTGTCTGCGCACCCATTGTGGTCCCGGTAGGGCTTTTTCTCCTCTGTGCCGTGGTGATGCTCGCCGTTGCGGCCTTTGCAGTCTTTCTCGGGTTTGCGGTTGCAGCTATTGTGCTGGCTATTGTGGGGATCGTCCTCTTCTTTGCGGGGATACTGGCCCTGGTGCCGGATCTGCCCACGGGGCTGGCTCTGATCGGAAGCGGCATGATCCTGGCAGTGATCGGAGCGATCCTGACCGTGGCAGCCGTAAGGCTCTGCATCATCGTGCTGCCGGGTCTGTTCCGATTTTTCGTGGAACTTTGCAGACGTCCGTTTCACAGGAGAAAGGCGGTGGGATAAATGAAAAAAGGATGGAAGAATTTCTGGATCACCTGCGGCGTGGTGGCCGGCATCGGGTGTGTGTGCCTGATCAGCGGGAAAGTGATGGGAGCTACACTGACGGTTATGGATAACTATATTCCGGATTGGATCGGTCTGGGACGGGGGGAGGCCGGCGTGTCCTATGATTATGGCGACGCCCCTATGGAGGCGGATACAGACCGGACATACGGTGACATCCACGCGCTGAAGCTGGACACAGAGGGGCTGAATGTCCAGATCCTAAAGGGCACGGGCAGCGGGATCACTGTGCAGACAGAAGATATTTATTCCGCCCTGAAGTTCCAGGTGACGGAGGAAGACGGAGAGCTGAAGGTGGAGACGACAGCCAGGCGCTTCCCGTGGAGGATCAACCAGGGAAATTATGGAAATGTGTGGATCTATATTCCGGAGGCATTTCAGCTGGATGAGGCAGATCTCCAGATAGGGGTAGGAGAACTCTATGTGGAGGATATAGAAGCCAGGGAACTGAAGATGGAAGTGGGCACAGGATCTGCCATCGTGGACTGGTTTACAGCGGATGAGCTGGACTTGGAAGTGGGCGTGGGAACCATAGACGCTTCCGGGGACACGAAGCAGCAGGCTGACCTGGAGTGCGGCGTGGGCGTTCTCACTTACACAGCTGCAGGGAGAGAGGCGGATTTCAACTACAGACTGGAGTGCGGCGTAGGAGAACTGACTCTGGGAGAGAACAGCTACTCCGGCCTGTCTGTGGAGCAGAATATTGACAATAGTGCCCAGAAGGCGATGAATATCGCCTGCGATGTGGGCAGGGCAGACATCTATTTTGAGGAGTAGAAAGTAAAAAAAGAAAGGAAGGATCTGTATGGATACAAAAAGACTTTACCGCTCGAGAAAAGAGCGCATGATCTGCGGCGTGTGCGGGGGAATAGCAGAGTACTTTGGAATTGACCCGACTCTCATAAGGCTGGCCTTCGTCCTGTTCATCTTTGCAGGCGGGAGTGGTTTTCTGGCCTATCTCATCGCAGCCATTATCATACCGGATGATCCCAGGCAATAAAACGGCTGTGTAAAAGCTGTATAAAAGCAGAAGTCCTGTCAATACTTCCAGATAGCAATCTATTTTGGAAAGGGGCAGGCATATGGGAAAGAAAAAAGAAAAACCTGTGGATCTGAATGCGCTTACAGAGGAGGAGAAACTGAAGTACGAGATCGCAGAGGAACTGGGTCTGCTTGACAAGGTCATGGAAGATGGGTGGAAATCCCTGTCGTCCAAGGAGACCGGCCGCATTGGCGGCCTGATCACCAAGAAAAGGCGGCAGAAAAACCAAAAGTGACAAAACTGTTAAAAATATTACGAAGTGTGAAGATTTAGTGTCAAAGGTTGAAAAGGACAGGTCATTTTGCTATAATCGACAGCCAGAGGGAATAGCGGGTGATGATCAATGGACGGAAGAATTCAAGTGCTGAATATTGGCATAGATGACTGTACCGCCAAGGAGGCCATGAAGCGGACTGTGGCATATATGGGGACAGAAGCGATCAATGTAATCGAGATGGTCACGGTGGATACCTTGATGTACGCCTCCAGTGACCCTTCCCTGCGTGAAAATATAGAGAAGATCGATCTTGTGATCCCGGGTGAGAAAGAGATCCTGGAAGGGGTGGATCTGGGTGAGAAAAGACAGCTCCAGGAGATTGAGCAGAGAACGTATCTTAAGATGTTTTTCCGCTTTCTTCACAAAAATCATTCCAGAGTCTTTCTCCTTGTGGAGACAGAGGAGGAGGCGGAAGGATTTTACCGCTTTCTGGAAGAGGGATACAGCGGGATACAGATCGCCGGTATGGCAAAAGTGTCGCCCACGGATGAGGCTGATGACCTGGTGGTCAATGCGGTCAACGGTGCGGAGACAGACTGCATTATAGCTTCCTTATCTTCTCCGGGACAGGAAGAATTTATCACCAGGAACAGGCTTCTGCTGAACGCGAGAGTCTGGCTGGGAGTGGGAAAAAGCGAAAATCCCATCTACCGGAGCAGGGGCAGGCTGGAGAGGATCGCTCAGTTTATCAACCACAGGCTTTTCCGCCATGAAGTGGAAAAAAACAGGAAAAAGGAGCTGGAGACAGCGGCCCAGCACTGAGTTTTTTGAGGCAATTTGTATAGCGCCTGACAATGTGGAAATAAACAAAATACAGGAAGAAAATTGAGGAAATTAACAAAAATGTGTGATTTCCTCTTTCTTTTTTTGTGGATTTATATTAGTATAGAAAAGAGTAATATGCAAAAAGCGGTAAATGTGCGTAAATACATTGTGTAAAATGCATATTGAAATGAGTGGAGGAGATGGAATATGATATCTAATCAAATACTACAAAACACCATCGATGGCTTAAAAGCGATCACGCGGATCGATCTGTGTGTCATGGATACAGACGGAAAGTCTCTGGCCAGCACATTTGCCGAACAGGAGAACTATGAAGCATCTGTACTTTCTTTTGTGGAGTCGCCGGCGGACAGCCAGGTGATACAGGGCTATCAGTTTTTTAAGATTTTTGACGAACACCAGCTTGAATACATCCTTCTTGCCAACGGCGGAAGCGACGATGTATACATGGTGGGCAAAGTTGCGGCCTTTCAGATACAGACCCTTCTGACAGCCTACAAAGAGCGGTTTGACAAGGACAATTTTATAAAAAATCTTCTTCTGGACAATCTGCTTCTGGTAGATATTTATAATCGTGCAAAAAAATTACATATTGACACAGAGGTCAGACGTGTTATCTTTATAGTGGAGACTGCCCGTGAGAAAGACAGCAGCATGCTGGACCATGTCCGGGGCCTTCTGGGCAACAAGACAAAGGATTTTGTCACAGCAGTCGACGAGAAAGATATTATAATTGTAAAAGAGCTGGCGCCTTCAGACGGGCATGCAGAACTGGAGAAGACAGCCGGAACCATACTGGAACTCCTGAAGGGGGAGGATGACGACATCCGCATTGCATACGGAACCGTGATCAATGACATCAAAGAGGTGTCTAAGTCCTACAAGGAGGCAAAGCTTGCCCTGGATGTGGGGAAGATCTTTTTTGATGACCGGAAAGTCATTGCCTACAGTACATTGGGGATCGGCCGCCTGATCTATCAGCTTCCCATTCCGCTCTGTAAAATGTTCATCCGCGAGATTTTTGAGGGGAAATCGCCGGACGAGTTCGATGAGGAGACGCTGACGACTATCAATAAATTCTTTGAGAACAGTCTGAATGTGTCCGAGACATCGAGACAGCTCTACATCCACCGCAATACGCTTGTCTACAGGTTAGATAAGCTGCAGAAGAGCACGGGGCTTGATCTCCGTGTATTTGAGGATGCCATCACATTCAAGATTGCGCTGATGGTAGTGAAGTACATGAAATACATGGAATCACTGGAGTATTGATAATTAGGAGGAAAATATGATTGAACTGAACGAAGTAACGAAAGAATACTCGAAGGGAGTTGCGGCTCTGAACGGTGTGACTCTGAAGATCGAGCAGGGTGAGTTTGTCTTCATCGTCGGGGACAGCGGATCAGGTAAATCGACTTTGATCCGTCTGATCATGAAGGAACTGGAACCGACTTCCGGTACGATCGTCGTGAACGGGCAGAATCTGGAGAGGCTGAAACACAAACAGATCTCTATGTACCGCAGGGGTCTTGGTGTCGTGTTCCAGGATTTCCGTCTTCTGAAAGACCGAAATATATATGAGAATATTGCCTTTGCCCAGCGTGTCGTGGAGACATCGCCCAGGATTATCAAGAAGAAAGTGCCTGCGGCTCTTTCTCTGGTAGGTCTTGCCCAGAAATATAAGTCTTATCCAAAGGAGCTCTCCGGAGGTGAGCAGCAGAGGGTTGCCATTGCCAGGGCTATTGTGAATGAGCCTACGATCCTTCTGGCTGATGAGCCTACGGGAAACCTGGATCCGACCAATTCCTGGGAGATCATGAAGCTTCTTGAGGAGGCCAATGAGAGGGGAACGACTGTCCTGGTCGTGACACATAACCAGGAGATCGTAAACGAGATGAGAAAACGAGTGGTGACAATGAAAAAGGGAGTCATTGTCAGCGACGAGCAAAAAGGTGGGTATAATAATGAAGATTAGTACAGTCGGATATTCGACAAGACAGGGGTTTAAGAACATTGCCCGTAACAAGCTGTTCTCCATTGCGTCCATTGCGACCATGGCGGCATGTATTTTTGTGTTTGGTCTGTTCTTTGCAATTGTTATGAACTTTAACTATATTGTCCAGAAAGCCGAGGAAGGTGTGGCCATCACCGTGTTCTTCGAGGAGGGGCTGGAGCAGTCCCGGGTCGATGAGATAGGCGACGAGCTGAGAGAATGCGACGGCGTGCTGGATGTGGAGTATGTATCCGCGGACGACGCTTGGGAGTCATTCCAGAGTGAATATTTTGGCGAGGATTCCAGCCTGGCGGAAGGTTTCAAGGATGACAATCCGCTGGCCAATTCTGACAACTACGCAGTGTATATGGAGGATGTCTCCAAACAGGATGACGTAGTAAGCTTTGCGGAGAGCCTGGATGGCGTCAGAAGGGTCAACAAGTCTGACGTTGTGGCAGATACCCTCAGCAGCGTCAACAGGCTGATCACTTACGTTTCCATCGCCATTATCGCCATTCTTCTGGCAGTGTCGATCTTCCTGATCAGCAACACCGTTACTATGGGTATCACGGTCCGGCGTGAGGAGATTGCCATTATGAAATATATAGGAGCGAAGGACGGATTCGTCCGGGCGCCTTTCGTTATCGAAGGTGTGGTCATCGGACTGATCGGAGCCATCATACCGCTTGTACTGTTATATTTTATGTATGGAAAAGCGGTTTCATACATCCTCACACGATTTAATCTGTTAAATAATATTCTGGATTTCCTTCCGGTGACAGAAGTGTACAAAGTTCTGCTTCCGGTAGGCCTTGCCCTCGGTGTGGGCATCGGATTTGTGGGAAGTTTCTTCACCATCCGCAAACACCTGAAAGTGTAGCATCCAGATGCGCGTGCATCTGACTGCAGATAAATGGAACTATAAACACAGTCACAGGGGAGACAAAAAGGGGTACAAAGTAAGGGAGAGAAAACTATGATCAGAAAAAAGATTGTCAGTGTGTTAGTGGCAGCAGCGCTCGTGGCAGGAATGGGGCTGCAGGTGAATGTGACGGCGAAGGCAGATGATCTGCAGGATGCGCAGAACAAAGCCAGCCAGCAGCAGAGCCAGATCGACGCGGCTCAGGCAGAGAAAGATAAGCTCGCCAGCCAGCTGGAAGGGATCGTGTCAGATATGGAGAAGACCCAGGCTGACATTGAGAAAAAGCAGGAGGAGATCGTTAAGAAGTCTGATGAGCTGGACGCGGCCCGCATTGACGAAAATAACCAGTATGAAAGCATGAAGCTCCGCATACAGTATATGTATGAGAACGGCAACGGTCAGTTTCTGGAGACGCTGCTGGAGTCCAAGAGCATTGCAGAGTTTCTGAGCAACGCGGAGTATATCAACCAGATTTCCGAGTATGACAGGAATATGCTGGTGGAGTTCCAGAATATTGTGGATAAAGTGGAGAAGCAGCAGGAAGAGCTGGAGAAGGAAAATGCAGAGCTGGAGGAGATGCAGACAAATCTTCAGAACCAGCAGACAGAGCTCCAGACTCTCATCGATACAAAGAGCGCTGAGATCGCAAGCCTCAAGTCCGAGCTGAGCGAGACAAACGCCAAGATCTCTCAGCTGCAGGCAGCTGCGGCAGAGCAGGCAAGACTGCAACAGGAAGCCAATAATAACAATAATAATGTAAATAATGGTCCGGTAGATGACTATACACCATCGGGAGGAACAGGAAGACTCCAGAATCCCTGCCCGGCAGCGTATATCAGTAGTGAGTTTGGCGGAAGAAATTCACCGGGTGGTATTGGAAGTACCAATCACAAAGGCCGGGACTACGCAGCAGCATCCGGAACGCCCATCTATGCGGCGGCATCCGGCACAGTGACGACTGTAGCATACAATTCAGCCAGAGGAAACTACGTGATTATCAATCATGGTGATGGCCTGTCTACGCTGTATCAGCACTGCAGTGCCATTTATGTAAGTGCAGGGCAGTCAGTAAGTGCAGGAAAGAATATCGCGGCTGTCGGTTCTACCGGTATCTCCACCGGAGCGCACCTTCACTTTGAGGTGCATGTAAACGGAACACCGGTTGATCCGAGACTGTATCTGTAAGCAATCAGGAGACGGAGAACAGGACTACTTATATGAAAAATCATAGTTTTTTTAAGGGGGCGCTTGCTGGCGCCCTCGTTGTATTACTGGCAGGAGGAGTTGTCTCCTGCAGCGTTTTTAAAAGTGAAGAGAGTCAGAAGATGGAGCTCCTGAACGGACTCATCGACCGGTATTATATCGGCGATGTGGATGAGACGGACCTGTCGGAGGGTGTCTACAAAGGCTATATTGAAGGGCTGGGAGATCCCTACTCGGTCTACTACGACGAGGAGGAGACGAAGCAGATGAGCGAGAGCCTGTCCGGCGAGTTCGGCGGAGTGGGCGCGCTCATGAGCCAGGACCGGGAGACCGGCGTTATCACGGTCCTCCAGGTGTACGACGGCTCTCCTGCCCAGGAGGCCGGCATGCGGGACGGCGACACCCTCTATAAGGTGGAGGGCGAAGAGGTGACAGGAGAGGACCTGTCCGACGTGGTGAGCAAAGTCAAGGGGGAGAAGGGAACCCAGGTGACCCTCACAGTCCTCCGGGCGGACACCGGCGAGGAGGAGGAACTGGCCATCACAAGAGACACCATAGAGGCCCAGACTGTGTCCCATGAGATGAAGGAAAACAATGTGGGCTACATCCGCATCACGGAATTCGACACCGTGACTTATGAGCAGTATAAGGAGGCGCTGGAGGATTTAGAAGACCAGGGCATGGAGAGACTGATCGTGGACCTGCGCAGCAATCCCGGCGGCAATCTGGATACGGTCTGCGATATCCTGGATCTGATGCTGCCGGAGGGGCTCATTGTCTACACGGAGGATAAGAACGGGGAGCGGGAGGAGTACACCTCTGACGAGGAAAATCAGTTCGACAAACCCCTGGTTGTCATGATGAACGGCTACAGCGCCAGCGCCTCGGAGATCTTCGCAGGAGCTATCCAGGACTACGGCCTGGGGCAGATCGTGGGAACCCAGTCCTACGGAAAGGGAGTTGTCCAGAGCGTCTTTGACCTGCAGGATGGAACAAGCGTGAAGCTGACCATTGCGGAGTACTTTACACCCAACGGCCGCAGCATTGACGGGGAGGGGATCACCCCGGACGTGGAAGTGGAGTACCAGTACGATGAAAACAACCCGGACGCGGACAATCAGCTCGAGAAGGCCATGGAAGTAGTGGCGCAGCAGTAAACCGACAGGATATTGTGAAAAAGTGGATATAGGCAGCGGCCGCTGCCGAAGAAATGGAACGGGAAATTCCCCGTTCCATTTCTTATATGTGTATGATAAAATATAACAGAGTATGTATGTAGAAAGGAATGCGGGCTATGACGATTTTAATTAAAAACGGACATGTGCTTGATCCCGGGACAGGGCTGGATGATATATGTGACGTGCTGATCGACGGGGATCGGATCACAGAGGTGGAGAAGAATATTGAGACGGAGAGCGACCGGGTCATCGATGCGGACGGATGCTGGGTGATGCCGGGCTTTATCGATCTGCACGTGCATTTCCGGGATCCCGGACTGGAGTACAAGGAAACCCTTGCCACAGGCGGCCGGGCGGCTGTCCGGGGCGGCGTTACAACCGTGTGCGCCATGCCCAACACAAAGCCGGTCATTGACAACGGTGTGAAAGTGCGGGAGGTCATGGAGAGGGCCAAGAGAGAATCCCTCACAAATGTCATCCAGCTTGGAGCTGTGACAAGAGGCCAGAAGGGAGAAGAGCTGGCGGACATTAACGGGATGGCTGAGAACGGCTGCCGTGCCATCAGCGAGGACGGAAAGTCTGTCATGAATGCCTCTCTCTACCGGAAGGGGATGCAGGCGGCGAAGAAGGAAGGCGTAGCCGTGTTTGCCCATTGTGAGGACATTACCATGGTGGAAGGCGGCGTTATGAACGCGGATGAGAAAGCCAGGGAACTGGGACTTCCGGGCATCACTAACGCGGTGGAGGACGTCATCGTGGCCAGGGACATCCTGCTGGCAAAAGAGACAGGTGTGCAGCTTCACCTGTGCCACTGCTCCACAGCGGACAGCGCAAAGATGCTGGCGCTGGCGAAGAAGGAGGGACTGCCTGTGACCGGGGAAGTGTGTCCCCATCACTTTATCCTTTCCACGGACGATATCTGTGAGGATGACGGCAACTTTAAGATGAACCCGCCTCTTCGCAGCAGAGCGGATGTGGAGGCTCTGAGAGAGGCACTGAAAAATGACGTGGTGGATGTCATTGCCACAGACCACGCGCCCCACGCGGAGGCGGAGAAGAACCGCTCCATGAAGCTGGCGGCTTTTGGCATTGTAGGACTGGAGACGTCCGCAGCACTGACTTACACGGAGCTGGTGGAAAAAGGCGTCCTCACTCCCATGCAGATGGCAGAGAAGATGAGTTATAACCCGGCCCGCATACTGGGACTTTCCGACAAGGGATCTGTCAGCGCGGGCAAGATCGCGGACGTGGTGATCTTTGATCCCCGGAAAGAGTACGTGATCGACAAGAATACATTTTTATCCAAAGGGAAAAACACACCTTTCCACGGCAGGAGGGTAAAAGGAGAAGTGCGCTGCACCATCGTGGGCGGACGGATTGTATACGAAGGAGGAAAAACCATTGATTAATCAGTTAGTAAGCAATATCAAAAAGACAGGAGCTCCCATTGTAGTGGGACTGGACCCCATGCTCAGCTACATTCCGGAGCATGTGCAGAAAAAGGCCTTTGCTGAGTTCGGCGAGACCCTGGAGGGAGCCGCTGAGGCCATCTGGCAGTTTAACAAAGAGATCGTGGACAAGACATACGATCTGATCCCGGCTGTGAAGCCCCAGATTGCCATGTACGAGCAGTTCGGTATCCCGGGACTTGCAGCTTTCAAAAAGACTGTGGACTACTGTAAAGAAAAAGGCCTGGTTGTGATCGGCGATATCAAGAGAGGGGACATCGGCTCCACTTCCGCAGCCTACGCCACAGGACACATCGGAAAAGTGCAGGTGGGAAGCAATACATTTGCTCCTTTTGACGAGGATTTTGTGACAGTCAACCCCTACCTTGGATCCGACGGTGTGAAGCCCTTTATCGACGTGTGCAAGAAAGAGCAGAAGGGACTTTTCATCCTTGTGAAGACATCCAATCCTTCCAGCGGGGAGTTCCAGGATCAGCTTATCGACGGACGTCCGCTCTACGAGCTGGTGGGCGAGAAAGTCAATGAGTGGGGCCAGGAGTGCATGGGATGTTCCTACAGCTACGTGGGTGCAGTTGTGGGCGCCACATACCCGGAGATGGGAAAAGTGCTGCGCAAGATCATGCCCAAGGCCTACATCCTTGTGCCGGGCTACGGCGCACAGGGTGGCCAGGGAAAAGATCTGGTGCACTTCTTCAATGAGGACGGCCTTGGCGCCATCGTAAACTCATCCAGAGGGATCATCGCTGCCTACAAGCAGGAGAAATATGCTTCCTTCGGAGCAGAGGCCTTTGGAGACGCTTCCAGGGCTGCGGTGGAAGATATGATCGCCGATATTGCCGGAGCGCTGGAAAACCGGTAAAGGAGAAGGAAAAGATGACAAAGAAGAAAGAACAGGTACAGATCATCTCCCAGGAGCAGCTTGCGGAGGGGATCTTCAGCATGTGGATATGCACGGAGGCTGCAAAGACAGCAAAGCCGGGGCAGTTCATATCCATGTATACAAATGACGGGACAAAGCTGCTGCCCCGCCCCATCAGCATCTGCGAGATCGACAGAGAAGGCGGGGCGCTGCGGGTGGTGTACCGGGTGACAGGAGAGAACACCGGTACAGAGCAGTTTTCCCGGATGAAGGAAGGAGAGAGCCTCTTCATCGTCGGCCCTCTGGGAAATGGCTTTCCCCTGGAGGAGGCAAAAGGGAAAAAAGCATTCCTCATGGGCGGCGGCATCGGCGTGCCTCCCATCCTGGAGCTGGCAAAGGAGATGGACTGCGAGAAAAAGCAGATCATTGCCGGATACAGGGACAGGCAGACATTTCTGCGGGAGGAATTTGAGAAAAACGGAGAGCTCTTTATCTCCACAGAGGACGGAAGCGTGGGCGTAAAAGGAAATGTCCTGGACGCAGTGCGGGAGCTCGGCCTGGAGGCGGATATCATTTATGCCTGCGGTCCCACCCCCATGCTTCGGGCGATCAAACAGTATGCGGAAGAAAAAGGTGTTACGTGCTACATTTCCCTGGAAGAGAGGATGGCCTGCGGCATCGGCGCCTGCCTCGGGTGCGTGTGCAAGACAAAGGAGAAGGATGCCCACAGCAATGTAAATAATAAGCGGATCTGCAAGGACGGGCCGGTCTTCTTATCGACGGAGGTGGAGATCTGATGGACATGAGAGTAAATATAGCGGGCGTAGAGTGGAAGAACCCGGTGACTGTGGCTTCCGGCACATTCGGATCCGGCGAGGAATTTTCAGATTTTGTGGATCTGAACCGTCTGGGCGCCGTGACCACAAAGGGCGTGGCAAATGTACCCTGGAGCGGCAACCCGACGCCCCGCGTGGCGGAAGTGTACGGCGGCATGATGAATGCCATCGGCCTGCAGAACCCGGGCATTGAGCTGTTCTGCCAGAGGGATATCCCCTATCTGAAGCAGTTTGACACAAAGATCATTGTGAACGTGTGCGGTCATGCGCCGGAAGAATATCTGGCAGTGGTGGAGCGGCTGGCAGACGAGCCCATCGACATGATGGAGATCAATATCTCCTGCCCAAATGTGAACGCTGGTTTTTTGGCTTTCGGGCAGGACGCGGGACATGTGGAGGAGCTGACAGCACAGATCAAGAAGATCGCAAAGCAGCCGGTGATCATGAAGCTGACCCCCAATGTGACGGATATCACAGAGATCGCAAAGGCGGCGGAGGCAGGCGGCGCGGACGCCATCTCCCTGATCAATACACTGACCGGCATGAAGATCGACATCAACCGCAGGACATTTGCCCTGGCAAATAAGACAGGCGGTGTGTCCGGTCCGGCGGTCCATCCCATTGCCGTGCGGATGGTGTACCAGGCGGCGCAGGCAGTAAATATCCCCATTATCGGCATGGGAGGTATTGCCACGGCGGAGGACGCCATTGAGATGATCCTGGCCGGGGCCAGCGCTGTGTCCGTGGGAACGGCCAACTTCCACGATCCGGCCGTGACCCTGAAAGTCATTGATGGCATCGAGAAATATATGGAGAAGCAGGGATTTGAGACTGTGAAAGACATGGTGGGAGCTGTCAGGTAACAGAAGGATCCAGAGGACTGTTGTGGAGACATGACAGTCCTCTTTTTTTGCCGGCATCTGACAGAGCGGGGGGAAATTCCTGAATTGAAAATCTCTAGCGGGTATGGTAGAATTGAAAAGAATATAATGACTCTCTTTCTGTCCTTTTAAGGCAGAGGAGGATTTGCCCGCAGCGGCAAAAAAGTGAAAACGCAAGGACAAAATCCTATAAACACGGAGGTTTTGAAAGATATGGAAAGTTACAAGCAGGAATTTATCCAGTTTATGGTGGACAGCGATGTGCTGAAATTTG
>NZ_CAUGIN010000047.1:0-13222 GCF_959599685.1 Lachnoclostridium phocaeense | reverse complement strand
AATGACATATCTTATATCAGTTTTTTCAGTTTACACAAATCTTGAAACGCTCTCTCGGGCGATTTTCGCCATTCAGAGTCGGATTAAAAACGCCAATCTCAGTCAATTTAAAATCGCCAATGCATCATGTATGTTATTAACAGTTACGCATTTTTATACTCCGTATGTTTTGCGATACCAGCCTCAAGACCAAGTGTTTCCAGCTTGCGTCCCCGGTAACTGTCACCTTTGATCATAAATACAGTGGCGTCATCAAAAACCCGGTCTAAAGAACAAAGCAGCGTATCATCTTCGCTGAAATATTCGCCCCACTGGTTTGGTGTTTTGTTGCTGGTAAAAATCATGGTGCTGGGACCATCTTTATTATAGCGGCGGTCAATCACATCAAAGAACATACGGGTGTTCTCTTTATCGAACACACACCTGCCAATCTCATCAATGATCAGGCAGGAAGGCTTTACCAGCCCGTTGATGACAGCCCCCTCTCGGCCGTGTTTCCTTGCATCCGTCAACTTTTGGTTGAGTTCGCTTGCCCTTAAGAAATAAGTCTTATATCCTTTCAGGCAGCATTCCCGCCCAAAAGCCATGGCCAGATGAGTTTTGCCTACACCCTGCGGACCAATAAATGCCAGATTTTTTCCTGCATACAGAGCGGACAGAGAAGAGAGGTTCTTCAGTGACTGCACATGCTTTCCATGGAGCCGGCTGAAATCAAATCTTTCAAAGGTTTTCGGCTCATTCATAGGAAGCTTACTCAGTTTTAGCATTGTGTGGACCATAGAGTCGTATTTTTTCTGCTCCAGGTATTCAAAAACTCCGCAGACTGCCTCCAGAGCTTCCGGCGTAAGTTCTTTTTCATCGGCATAGCTGGCCAGTTCTGCTGTATAAAGATCGATCTTCAGTGCCTTTGCACTGGACTGGATTCTTTCAAGTATTGATTCATTCATCCCACAGGCCCTCCTCAAAGTTGAATTTTTCAAATCCGGAGTGCTGTTTGGGTGGCTCTATCTGAAAGATCCGGGTTTTGACTGGCATTGATGGGACTTCTTCTGGCTGTTCTGTCACATACTGATCCCGGCAGAAACTGTCTCTTCTCATCCAGGTAACATCATGGGTGGTCAGGACTTTGCTGAGATCGGATGCGTAGATATAGAGGGTAAAGGAATCTCTCCGGATTCTGCAGGTCTTCTGGGTGTACCAGTACGGGACGCCGAAGCGCCGCCCTTCATAATGGACAAATCCATCGAAAGAAATTTTTCTTTCCGGACAGAGATAGAAAGCAAGTGCCTGTGTTTTTGTTAATACGGAAGCAACAGCCATGCAGTCTTCCTGATGCTTTTCACAGGGGATACAGTCCACTGCTTTATGGTATATGCTGTTCTGGCGTTTGCACCATCCGATGGCTTCCAGATTTAATTCGGTAATCGTGCCAAAAACTCTGCCAGCAAGGAAGTTATCTTTTACGAAGCGGATCAGGCGCTCCACCTTTCCTTTGGTGAAAGGATGCCTTGGTTTACAGAGCTTCGTCTGGAAACCGATCGTTTCCATGAACACTTTATAATCTTTCTGCCAGATAGGATGTCCCTCTGGATCACGCCGGATCACGACACTTTTCATGTTGTCTGTCAGTATATAGTGCGGGATTCCCATATAAGTAAAAGCATGGATCATCCCTATAAAAAGATTTTCCTGTCTGGCATTGGGGAAGAATTCGATGTATCTTTCCCCGCAATGATGGCAGATCATAGCAAAACATGCGACCTTATAGGAAGCATCGGTATTTGTATCTACCTGGACAAAGCCCCAGTCCATCTGATAGGATTCCCCAGGGGAAGTTTGATATCTGCGTCCCCGGTTTCCCTGAGGGGCAACGAGCTGACGCTTGGGCGGAACAAGATCCCGGTGATCAGCGATATAAGTTTTTACGGTTGTTAACCCACCGGTATATCCAGCTTCCTGCAGCCGCTCAAAGCATACAGAAGAATTCGTGACGCCTTTTCGGAGCAGTCCGTCAATAATGCCGCTATATCCGGTCAGAACCGTAGCTGTTGCTTTTTGTCCTGTCCTCCCATGTGGCGTAACAATAAAGTTATTTTCTTTTAAGTGCCTTAGCCTGGATCTGCTGAGCCCGGTTCGGCGTTCCAGTTCTGCAAGATTAATTTTGGCAAGGTTGAAATTTTCGCCTTGTTCCTGCTTTATTTCGTTGATTGCTTGTGTTATGATTTTTTGTAAGTCATTACATGTAGCATCTTCGTGCATAAATCCTCCTTTTCTGATGCATTGGCTTATCATCAGTATAAGAGGATGAAGACCTGTATGTAATGGCTTTTTTAATTTGACTAGGATTGGCTATTTTAGCCTGACACTAGATGGTTATTTTAACCCGACGCTAATATTTAAGCTGGAACTTGAAAAATTTATCAGTACAAGGCTAAGGCCTGTATCAGGAATTTCTTCCGTGGAAAGAGGTACTGATCCAAAAAAGGGATGGAATGACAGAGAAGAACGATCTGCGATTGTGCAGCGTGCCTGGCGAGAGGAAAGGCACGGTGAGAGGATTGGTCATCAGCAGCCGAATAACCATGAACTCTGCCATGAGATGTTTTGGAATGCATACAACGGCCGTTCTCTGATGTTTATACAGATGGAGGAGCTGTCCCGCGGAAAGATAAAGTTTGAGAAAGAAGAAAAGGTCACACTCTATTTTTCGCTGGCGACCCTTCAGATGTTCGATTATGATATTATGATGTTCGACATCATGGAAAATTCCGAAGATGAAGCATATGCTGATGCCGCAAAAAAATATTATTGCCCGTATATTTTTGGATACGTTGCGGAGGTCGATCGTGAAAAATATAGGCAGCTTTGTCTGCTTCAGGAAGAAGTATATGGATCTGGAACGGAAGCTGAAGAGAGCGGGTCCTACCGCTGGTTTCTGTGTATGCTCGATCAGGGTGACAATAAAGAGCAGGTTTATTTGCAGCTTGACGGTTATGTTGTAGAAGCAGCCAGCCATATTACAAAACGGAAGCATATTTTAAACATCATTGAGACACCTGGTAAAACGCTAAAAGAGCTAAGGAAAGAGTTGGATTGTTACCAGATGCGAAGATGCTGTCTGAAAAGTGACAATGCGATCATTGATGTGATCAAAAAACATATACCATCCGGGCCGCTCCATAGAATGGATATATATAGGATCGGAAACGGGAATTGTGTCTGTGCGGCTGAAAATGATCCAAAGAAATGCTTTTTTTATGACGTGGGATACAACTGCAGACATAAGCCTAAAAAGATCACCTCCAGGGCATCTTATAATTATGTAGATGCAATGAGAGCGATTTCTTCCAGATCGCCGGCGATGGTGGTGTTGTCTCACTGGGATATGGATCATATTGCCGGTAGCCTTGCGATTGGGAAATCCATTTTTGAAAAACCATGGATTGCTCCGGATTGTTATGATGCAGTTCAAACAGCGCGTCGGATCGCCAAATATCTGGATCTGAAGGATCAGTTATATCTTGTGGACAGACGGTCAGGTCCCAAGGGAAAAGCAGTGTCACGTCGTATTGGCAGTATCAATGAAATCAGTCATGAGTATTTGTTTTATATGGGGGATAAAGCCAGCTGTGATGCAAGCATAGCAAATTGCGAAGGGATTGTGATCGAGTACAGAGATAAAATGAATGATCGAGTTGTCTTAATGCTGGGAGATGTAAATTATACATCATTTGACAATGCGCGTTCCAACGCCGGAGAAAAATTATTTGCAGAGACAAAAATAGATGATGTGATCGTGCCACATCATGGGTCGAAACACACAGATTACATAAAAATAACCGATCCGGGGAAGCCGTTGGTGAAAGGTGATAAGGCGGTGATCTGCTGTGTAGATGATGTTAACGAAGATCGTCCAAATAAAGAGCATAAAAAAGAGTTGGAAAAACGGTTTGAAGTACTGACAACGGAAAGTGATGCTTCTCCGGACAAAGTGAGTGTGAAGATCGACCTGTAGGATAGGGATTTGACGGCAAATTGCTTATGGAAACTTTAAAGAATATATGTTACTATATATTCAAAGCATTATATTTCTGGCAGTTTCTGGCGGCGTCGGCCGTGTCTTACAATTTATAAAAATCTAAAAGAAATCTCAATGCTTTTCGTTCCATTTTACACACAGCAGAGAGGTTTCTTGGCCGCAACACTTTGCTTCTTCAGGATACCTCCTGCTTCACCATGTTGTTCAGCGACAAAAGGGAACTGCTGGGACTGTATAATGCGGTAAGCGGAAAAGATTATAAGGATCCTGGACTTCTGGAGGTGAATACGCTGGAGAATGCCATCTACATGGCTATCAAGAATGATCTGTCATTTGTGATAGATTCCCAGCTTTCTCTGTATGAGCACCAGTCTACCTACAGCCCCAATCTTCCGCTGCGGATGCTTCTGTACCTTGCAGATCTGTATGCGGATATGACAAAGAATGAAAATCTGTATGGCAAGAAGAAAGTGAAGATCCCGCCGCCCCAGTTCATCATATTTTATAATGGAGTGGAGAGACAGCCGGACAGGCGGATACTCAGACTGTCAGATCTGTACGAAGTGGAAGAAGAGGAGCATAAGCTGGAGCTGGAAGCAGTGATGCTGAATGTCAACGCAGGTCATAACCGAGAGCTTTTGCAGTCCTGTAAGACACTGGCAGACTATGCAGAGTACACAGCATGCATAAGAAAATATGCTGAAGAGATGGACACAGAAGACGCAGTGGAATGTGCGATTGCGGAGTGCATCCAGGAAGGAGTCCTTGAAGAGTTTCTGAGAAAGAATCGGGCGGAGGCGAAAAGGATGAGTATATATGAATATGACCAGGCACGGCATATCCGGCAGGAGAGAGAGGATGCGCGGAATGAGGGCAGACAGGAAGAAAAGAGAATCGTAGCCGCCAGGCTTGCAGAGATGGGTATGACAGCGGAGCAGATTGCTCAGGCGGTGGGAGAGACCGCTGCGGTTGTAGAGGGGGGGGGGCTGGCTGAGGCCAGCGCTTCGGATGAAAAATAGAAAAAGTTCTTATAGAGACTGTCAGGGATATGTGCTACTATATACATCAAGCACGTGATCTCTGGCAGTTTTTTTGATTCAGGGCATCTTGAGATGCCAGATCTTCTGCCTGGAGAGCGTTTTTGAAGGGAGAAGAAAGATGCCGGGCGGAAAGAAGATCATTTTTCTGGGGGACAGTATCACGGATGCGGGACACAATTTCCAGCCGGTCCGGGAAGGAGAGCTAGGCCTTGGAGATGGCTATGTCCGGCGGATCGCTGCCATGCTGCACGGAGAAGAGGCGGATATCCGCAATGCCGGGCATGACAGCTTCACGGTCCAGGGGCTGCTGCGGATGCTGGAGTGGGACTGCCTGAGACATTCTCCGGACGTGGTCGGCATCCTTGTGGGCTGCAATGATGCGGCTGTCTGCATGAACACGGGAAGGACGCTGGACGAGACCGGGTTTGCGGAAAGCTACAAAAGGCTCTTGAAAAGGATCAGGGAGGGGACACGGGCGCGGATCCTCTGCATGGGCCCGTTCATTTTTCCGTGTCCGCTGGAGTACAGGAACTGGATCCCGCTGATCCGGGAGATAGAAGCGGCAGAACAGGAAGCTGCCAGGGAAGCGGGCGCTCTTTTTATCCCCCTCCATGAGATGCTGAACCGGGAGGCGGAGGCTGTAGGATATGACCAGATCACGGTGGACGGTATTCATTTGACAGAGCGGGGGGGCGGAGATCATAGCCTGTGAGTGGATCAAGAGAGTAGAGTTTATATAAAAAGGAATGACAGCAAATGAAGAGAAATATTTTTACACTAATGGTCTTGCTGTGGATGGGCATTATTTTCTGGTTTTCGGCCCAGCCGGCAGACCAGTCGGAGCGGATGAGCCTGTCGGTGGGACATGTGGCCGGGCTGCTTTTTGTGGATGGGTACGAGGAATGGCCCAAGAAGAGGCAGGAGGCTTTTGAGGAAGAGATTGATCACAGAGTCAGAAAGGCAGCCCATTTTACAGAGTATGCCATTTTGGGGCTGCTCCTTACTGCCATGTACCGGGCTTACGGGCACGAGGGGGAACGCCTCTTTCTGCTTGCCGCCGGGACCGGCTCTCTGTATGCGGCCACGGATGAGTTCCACCAGCTGTTTGTGCAGGGGCGGAGCTGCCAGATCACAGACTGGATGATCGATACCTGCGGCGTGGCAGCAGGCGGTGCGGTCATGTATCTGATCTGCCGGTTTGCAGAGCAAAGGAGGAGAAGAGGGCAGCAGTCTGTAAAAAATACGTAAAAACCGGGGCTTGCGGGGTAAAAAAATCCCGCAGGCCCTTGACTTTTGGGAATATCCATAATAAAATAGTCTGGCGTGCATAGGGATACGCAGTATTTCGCACGCCTTAAACTTTGTAAAAGTTTAAACCCGTAACTTATTTTTATCGTAGGAGGTGAAAAGAAATGCCAACATTTAACCAGTTAGTAAGAAAGGGACGTCAGACTTCTGTAAAGAAATCTACAGCTCCGGCACTTCAGAAAGGGTACAACTCCCTGAAAAAGAGAACAACAGACACATCTGCACCGCAGAAGAGAGGTGTCTGCACAGCTGTTAAGACAGCTACTCCTAAGAAGCCTAACTCAGCTCTTCGTAAGATCGCCAGAGTTCGTCTGTCAAACGGAATCGAAGTGACAAGCTACATTCCGGGCGAGGGACACAATCTGCAGGAGCATAGCGTTGTCCTGATCCGTGGAGGCCGTGTTAGGGACCTTCCTGGTACAAGGTATCACATCGTAAGAGGAACACTGGATACAGCAGGTGTTGCTAAGAGAAGACAGGCTCGTTCCAAATACGGTGCTAAGAGACCGAAAGACGCTAAAAAGTAAGCTCTTAGTGAGCCCGAAGGGCCGACAAATTGTAGTCACAAACAGAACTATGATGAAGTAAGTTACAGGTGTTACAGATAGAAGAAACCCTCTTCTGTGTGTATGGCCTGTGCACTACACTGTATCATTAGAAAGACACATGTGAGTACCGATGAATTAATCAAAATGTTTAAGGAGGGAAGAACCGTGCCACGTAAAGGACATACGCAGAAAAGAGACGTATTAGCGGATCCGTTATACAACAGCAAAGTGGTTACAAAGCTTATCAATAACATCATGTTAGACGGTAAGAAGGGTATCGCACAGAAGATTGTATACGGAGCATTTGACAGGGTCGCAGCAAAGACTGACAGACCGGCTATCGAAGTATTCGAAGAGGCTATGAACAACATCATGCCAGTACTTGAGGTAAAAGCAAGACGTATCGGTGGAGCTAACTACCAGGTGCCGATCGAAGTAAGAGCTGACAGAAGACAGACTCTGGCACTTCGCTGGCTGACCAACTTCTCCCGCGCAAGAGGCGAGAAGACAATGGAAGAAAGACTGGCAAATGAGATCATGGATGCTGCAAACAACACAGGTGCAGCAGTGAAGAGAAAAGAAGACATGCACAAGATGGCAGAAGCAAACAAAGCATTTGCTCACTATCGATTCTAATAGGAGGAAAAAACCTTGGCTGGAAGAGAATATCCATTGGAGAGAACCAGAAATATTGGTATTATGGCTCATATCGATGCCGGTAAAACGACACTGACAGAGCGTATCCTGTATTACACTGGTGTTAACTACAAAATTGGTGATACTCACGAAGGTACTGCTACCATGGACTGGATGGAGCAGGAGCAGGAGAGAGGTATCACCATCACTTCAGCCGCTACCACATGTCACTGGACTCTGGAGGAGAAGACAAAGCCGAAAAAAGGCGCTCTGGAGCATCGTATCAACATCATTGATACTCCGGGACACGTTGACTTTACAGTAGAGGTTGAGCGTTCACTCCGTGTACTTGACGGCGCTGTGGGCGTGTTCTGTGCAAAGGGTGGTGTAGAGCCTCAGTCAGAGAACGTATGGCGTCAGGCTGACACATACAACGTACCTCGTATGGCTTTCATCAACAAGATGGACATTTTAGGTGCTGACTTCTACAACGCTGTAGAGCAGATCAAGACAAGACTTGGAAAGAACGCAATCTGCCTTCAGCTCCCCATCGGTAAGGAAGATGAGTTCAAGGGAATCATCGACCTGATGGAGATGCAGGCTTATATCTACAATGATGAGAAGGGCGACGACATTTCCGTTACAGATATTCCGGACGACATGAAGGACGACGCAGAGCTTTACCACACAGAGCTGGTAGAGAAGATCTGTGAGCTGGATGACGATCTGATGATGGAGTATCTGGAAGGTGAGGAGCCGTCCGTTGACGCTCTGAAAGCTGTTCTGCGCAAGGCTACATGCGAGTGTACAGCTGTTCCTGTATGCTGTGGTTCTGCATACAGAAACAAAGGTGTTCAGAAACTTCTGGATGCGATCCTTGAGTATATGCCGGCTCCGACAGACATCCCCGCTATCAAGGGTGTGGATGAGGACGGAGAGGAAGTAGAAAGACATTCTTCTGACGAAGAGCCGTTCTCCGCTCTGGTATTCAAGATCATGACAGACCCGTTCGTAGGTAAACTTGCATACTTCAGAGTTTACTCAGGAACTGTAAATTCAGGTTCCTATGTACTGAACGCTACAAAGGGTAAGAAGGAGCGTGTAGGACGTATCCTTCAGATGCATGCAAATAAGAGACAGGAGCTGGATAAGGTTTACTCCGGAGATATCGCAGCTGCCATCGGATTTAAGTTCTCCACAACAGGAGATACAATCTGTGACGAGCAGCATCCGGTTATCCTTGAGTCCATGGAGTTCCCGGAGCCGGTTATCGAGCTGGCTATCGAGCCCAAGACAAAAGCTTCCCAGGGCAAACTTGGAGAGTCTCTTGCAAAACTTGCAGAAGAAGACCCGACATTCCGTGCTCATACAGACACAGATACAGGCCAGACGATCATCGCTGGTATGGGCGAGCTCCATCTGGAGATCATCGTAGACCGTCTGCTTCGCGAGTTTAAGGTAGAAGCTAATGTAGGTGCTCCGCAGGTTGCATACAAAGAGGCATTTACAAAGGCTGTTGACGTGGACAGCAAGTACGCAAAACAGTCTGGTGGACGTGGACAGTACGGACACTGTAAAGTAAAATTCGAGCCTATGGATGTCAACGGCGAGGAGACATACAAGTTCGAGTCCAGCGTAGTCGGAGGAGCTATTCCGAAGGAATACATCCCGGCTGTAGGCGAGGGTATCGAGGAAGCCATGAGATCTGGTATCCTTGGCGGATTCCCGGTTGTTGGTATCCATGCAACTGTATACGATGGATCTTACCATGAGGTAGACTCCAGTGAGATGGCATTCCATATCGCCGGATCTCTCGCATTTAAAGATGCTATGAAGAAGGCAGCTCCGGTACTTCTTGAGCCTATCATGAAGGTGGAAGTAACTATGCCGGAAGAGTATATGGGAGACATCATCGGTGACCTGAACTCACGTCGTGGCCAGATCGAGGGTATGGATGACCTGGGTGGCGGAAAGATCGTACGTGCTCATGTACCGCTTTCCGAGATGTTCGGTTACTCTACAGACCTGCGTTCCAGAACACAGGGCCGTGGAAACTACTCTATGTTCTTCGAGAGCTACAAACCTGTTCCAAAATCAGTTCAGGAAAAAGTGTTATCCGGAAAGAATGATTAATTTCAGCCTGTTTTGAGCTAAAAAAGTGTGAAAAAGGCTTGAAAAACAAGGGGATATGAAATATAATCAGAAATAGCCGAGTAAACTGATAAAATCATGAAAAATGCCCTAAGGGCGATTGAATAAGGAGGATATTCAAAATGGCAAAAGCTAAATTTGAAAGAACAAAACCGCATTGTAATATTGGTACCATCGGCCACGTTGACCATGGTAAAACAACTCTTACAGCTGCTATCACAAAGACTCTTGCAGAGAGAGTTGCTGGTAACGCTGCTGTAGATTTCGAGAACATCGACAAGGCTCCGGAAGAGAGAGAGCGTGGAATCACAATCTCTACAGCTCACGTTGAGTATGAGACAGAGAAACGTCACTATGCACACGTTGACTGTCCGGGACATGCTGACTACGTTAAGAACATGATCACTGGTGCAGCTCAGATGGACGGCGCTATCCTTGTAGTTGCTGCTACAGATGGTGTTATGGCTCAGACAAGAGAGCACATCCTTCTGTCCCGTCAGGTAGGCGTTCCTTACATCGTTGTATTCATGAACAAATGTGACATGGTTGACGATGAGGAGCTTCTTGAGCTGGTTGAGATGGAGATCCGTGAACTGCTCGACGAGTACGAGTTCCCGGGCGATGACACTCCGATCATCCAGGGTTCTGCTCTGAAGGCTCTTGAGGATCCTTCAGGAGAGTGGGGCGACAAGATCATGGAGCTTATGGATGCTGTTGACAGCTACATTCCGGATCCGCAGCGTGACACAGACAAGCCGTTCCTTATGCCTGTAGAGGACGTATTCTCTATCACAGGTCGTGGAACAGTTGCTACTGGTAGAGTAGAGCGTGGTACACTTCACGTATCTGACGAGGTTGAGATCGTTGGTATTCACGAGGAGACAAAGAAGACAGTTGTAACTGGTGTTGAGATGTTCCGTAAGCTGCTTGACGAGGCTCAGGCTGGTGATAACATCGGTGCACTTCTCCGTGGTGTTCAGAGAACAGAGATCGAGAGAGGTCAGGTTCTTTGCAAACCCGGTTCAGTAACATGCCACCACAAATTCACAGCTCAGGTTTACGTTCTGACAAAAGATGAAGGTGGACGTCATACTCCGTTCTTCAACAACTATCGTCCTCAGTTCTACTTCAGAACAACAGACGTTACAGGTGTTTGCGAGCTTCCTGAGGGAACAGAGATGTGCATGCCTGGTGACAACGTAGAGATGACAATCGAGCTGATCCACCCGGTAGCTATGGAGCAGGGTCTTCGTTTCGCTATCCGTGAAGGCGGACGTACAGTAGGATCAGGCCGTGTTGCTACAATCATCGAGTAATCTTTGAGCAACAGCTTAATCATGTAAATACAGCCGCAGTCCCTTGGGACTGCGGTTTTTTCATACGTTTGTATGTTAATCTTAATAAAAATGCTTATGGAAACTTCTTGGGATATATGCTATTATATGCACAAAGCATTATATTTCTGGCAGTTTTTTTCTTTTGCGGCGTCTGCCGTGTCTGCAAGTCTGGTAAGAAGATCTAAAAGAAATCTCAATGCTTTTTATTCCCATCGACAAAGCAGAGAGGTTTCCTGAAAGCTATGTTCTGAAGCTTATGTTTTCATCTTTACGGGCGGCCTCCTGCGATTCTTGAAAAAGGAGGTACCTATGAGCAGAAAACAAAAGAAACAGGGCCGGAAGAAGCAAGGCGGAGAAAAGAAGATGTATCCGGTTCCCAACCGGAACTACAAATCCTCTCTGTTTACCATGCTGTTCAGCGACAAGAAGGAGCTGCTGGGACTTTATAATGCGGTAAGCGGAAAACAGTATAAGGATCCAGGGGCGCTGCGTGTCAATACACTGGAGAACGCGATCTACATGGCCATCAAGAATGACCTGTCCTTTGTGATCGACTCTCAGCTCTCCCTGTACGAGCACCAGTCCACTTACAGCCCCAATCTTCCGCTGCGGATGCTTTTGTATCTGGCAGATCTGTATGCGGACCTGACCCAAAACGAAAATCTGTATGGAAGGAAAAAAGTGAAGCTTCCGCCGCCCCGGTTCATCATCTTTTACAACGGGGAGGAGGCACAGCCTGACAGGCGGATACTGAAGCTGTCGGATTTGTACGAGGTGGAGGAAGAAGAGCATAAACTGGAGCTGGAGGCGGTGATGCTGAACATTAAAGCAGGTCATAATCCGGAGCTTATGAAAGCGTGCAGGACCCTGGCGGACTATGCCAGGTACACGGCCCGCATAAGAAGGCATGCTGCGGAGATGCCCATAGAAGAGGCGGTGGAGCGCACCATCACAGAATGTATCCGGGAGTGGATCCTTGAGGAGTTTTTGAGGAAATATCGAGCGGAGGCGAAGAGGATGAGCATATACGAGTATGATCAGGCGAAGCATATAAGGCAGGAGCGGGAAGAGGCCAGAAAGGAAGAAAAGAAAAATATAGCAGTCAATCTTGCCAGAATGGGCATGACAGCGGAACAGATTGCTAAGGCAGTGGAAGAGGAGTCTGCTGTGGTGGAGAAGTGGCTGACGGAGAGATCATAAAAGCCGCCGGAGGTCAGATCGATGGCTTGCAGCAGGCCAGCGGAAAGGAGAAAAGATATGAAGATCGCGCAGATACAGTCCCATGTGTACAGTGAGAAGATGGAGAACCTGGAACAGCTGGAAGTCCGCCTGAGAGAGCTGGATGGGCAGAAGCCGGATCTGGTCATGCTGGGGGAGATGTTCTGCTGTCCTTACGAGACCAGCCTGTTCCCGTCCTATGCGGAGGATGAGGGTGGCCCTGTGTGGAGCAGACTGAGCAGCCTGGCCCAAGAGCACGGCATCTATCTGGCAGCCGGGTCCGTGCCGGAGAGAGATGAGGCGGGCAAGGTCTACAACACGGCTTATGTGTTTGACAGAGACGGCCGTCAGATCGCAAAACACCGAAAGGTCCACATGTTTGACATCCAGGTGGAGGGCGGACAGCACTTCCGGGAGTCGGAGACGCTGACACCGGGGGATGCCTGCACGGTGTTTGATACGGAGTTCGGGAAGATAGGCCTGTGTATCTGTTTTGACTTCCGGTTTCCGGAGCTGGCCAGAAGAATGGTCCTTGAGGGGGCCCGCCTGATCCTTGTGCCAGCGGCTTTCAACATGACGACCGGGCCGGCGCACTGGGAGCTCATGTTCCGCAGCCGGGCGGTGGATAACCAGTGCTTTGTGGCTGGAACTTCCTGCGCCAGGGATATGCAGGCCAGCTATGTGGCCTGGGGACATACGCTCCTCGTCTCTCCGTGGGGAGATGTGATAGAGGAGATGGGGGAGGAAGAAGGCGTCATTGTCAATACCATTGATCTTTCCTATGCGGACAAAGTGCGAAGAGAGCTGCCTCTTCTGTCGGCCAGGCGGGAGGAAGTGTACGTATAGAAGTGCGGACAGAACATAGACCGGAGAAAGAGCCCTGAGGATGTCAATGTCATTTAGTTAAGACATTAGCGGAGCGGTTCTTACAGAGCAAGGTATATA
>NZ_CAUGIN010000046.1:0-13672 GCF_959599685.1 Lachnoclostridium phocaeense | reverse complement strand
TTACAAGCAGGAATTTATCCAGTTTATGGTGGACAGCGATGTGCTGAAATTTGGAGATTTTACTTTGAAAAGCGGGAGAAAATCCCCCTTCTTTATGAACGCAGGCGCCTATGTGACAGGTTCCCAGTTAAAGAAACTGGGAGAATACTATGCCAAGGCTATCCACGACAGGTACGGGGATGACTTTGACGTGCTCTTCGGGCCCGCCTACAAGGGGATCCCGCTGGCAGTGGTGACAGCTATCGCCTACAGCGAGCTCTACGGAAAGGAGATCCGCTACTGTTCAGACCGCAAGGAAGAGAAAGACCACGGCGCTGACAAGGGAAGTTTTCTTGGCAGCAGCTTAAAAGACGGGGACCGGATTATCATGATCGAGGATGTGACAACCTCTGGTAAATCCATGGAGGAGACGGTTCCAAAGGTAAGAGGAGCAGCGGACGTGACCATCGTGGGACTTATGGTATCCCTGGACCGTATGGAAGTGGGAAAGGGCGGAGAGAAAAAGGCCCTGGATGAGATCCATGACCTGTACGGTTTTGACACAGCGGCCATCGTTACCATGGCGGAAGTGGTAGAGTGTCTCTGGAATAAAGAGTGCGATGGAAAGGTTGTCATTGACGATACATTAAAGGCAGCTATCGATGCATACTATGAACAGTACGGAGCAAAATAGGAGGAAGCAGCTATGAATGAAAAAGCATACAGATCTATGGCGTTTGCGGGAACTGGAAATATAGTGATCGGCATTGTGATGATCGTGGTGGGCACGGTGGCAGGTATCCTGTCCATCATCGGCGGCGCGAGGCTGTTGAAAGAGAAGAACGGCCTGATGTTTTAAAGAAAACAGTCTGACTGGATGGAGGAGTAGAAGATAAGTTTTGAGTTATAAAAAAGGCAGAGGAATACGTATACTGGGGAAGATCTTGTTTATCCTGTATATGGCATTTGTCGTGTATTTTCTGCTGTTTTCTGATCTTTACGGGAGGACCGGGCCGGCCAGTGAGTACCACTACAACCTGGTCCTTTTTCAGGAGATCAGAAGGTTTTGGACATACAGGGATCAGCTTGGCACTTATGCCGTGTTTTCCAATCTTTTCGGCAATGTGCTGATTTTTATGCCTTTTGGCTTTTTCCTGCCTATGGCCAGCCGGCACAGGAGCTTTGCCTCGGCCGTGCTGTACAGCTTTTCGCTGAGCCTGGGAGTGGAGGCGTTTCAGCTCCTGACGAAGGTGGGCAGTTTTGACGTGGACGACCTGCTCCTGAACACCATAGGAGGGGCGGCAGGATACATCATTTTTACCATATGTGCAGCGATAAGGAGACACCATGTTGCTAAGAAGACTAAGAGAAGCCATTGAGGAGATGGCGGAGAGAAGAAAAAAGAAAAAAACAGAAAAAGAGAAAATGAAGAGGCGCAGCCGGAAGTATGGGCAGGCCCAGCTGAAACACTCCAGAAGAGGGATCAAATCCACGTTTCTCGCAGTGTGCTGTCTGTTCCTCCTTGTGCTGGCTTTTTCTGCTTCATACATAACCAGAGGAGATGTAGGACTTTTGATCGGCGTTGTGGGTCTTAGCGCCCTTGCCCTGGCAGTCGTTGGACTGAAAAATGCTATCCAGGGCTTTAAGGAGAGAGAAAAGAATTACGTCACATGTAAAGTGGGGGCGGCGTTGAATGGCCTTTTTCTCCTTGGTCTGATCGCAATATTTTTAAGGGGGCTATTTTAGATGGCAGAACTGACAGAAGAAAGATATGAACTTGCAATAGAAAGGATTTCGCAGATCCCGGATGAAGAGAGGGCAGGGGAGAGATTCCGGCCCTGGTTCCGGCGGACTGCGGAATTTATTCTTTTATTGGACAGATTTTACAGGTGTGTTTCCTCCGGGGACTACAGGAAATCTTCGCTGGAGGAATTAAAGGAGTGGAACAGAAAGCTCTATGAGGACATCCTGCCAGAAAATTATGAGACCAGCTGCGGCAATCCCGCGTATGCGGTGCAGGAGCTGGGGGAGGAATACGGGCAGATCTTAAGCTTTCTCTACGCTGAGATCCGGGGAGGCATCCCCTATGCGGCGGAGGGGAAGACAGAGTACCTGGACATTCTGTACGAACTTTTCATCGAGATCTACAACTGCTTTGAAGAGGAGGATGAGCCGGAGCTTCGGACCCTCCGGGATATCATTTACTGGTACGCCAGTGATTACTGCGACGTGTTTGTGGCGGACAGGATAGAGGAGCAGATCGATCCTGAGAGGAGGTTCGCTCTGGATATCATAGAAGGATGCGACCTGTCGGACTTCAGATACCTTTATTTCTACGGTGAGTACGTGGGTGAAAATGAGCTGGGGACAGCCCGCTATCTGGCGGCCCTGCCGGAGGAGACGGTGCAGAAGATGGCGGATGTGTACACGGAAGGATACAGGATCGGTTTTGTCAGCACGGGAAAGGATCTGTCAAAGAAGGGGACAGTGAATATCCGCTATGTTCTGGGCTTTGAGAGAGTGGTGAAGAAGGCGGTGGAGAATTTCCGTGCAATGGGCCTTGAGCCGGTGATCTACCGGGCGGCAGGAAGCGTCCTCACAAAGAGAGGGGCGTCCCGGGTGGGATACTATGGCGGCATCCCCAATATGCAGTACGACTATGACCACAGAAATGACCAGGGACTTTTCTTTGGCAAGCGGTTCATGGAGCGGAAGCTGGAAGTTGCGCGCACCACGTATGAGCGAAACAGGGAGCTGGCCCGGGCGCTGGCAGGCCCGGCGGTGATGGAGACCTTCGGTGAGAAGCCTTTTTCTCCAAAGCAGAAAAAGGAGGCTGTCTCCCTGTCGTCGAAGCAGGAAGAACTGCAGCTTCTCTATGACAGCAGATCCTCCCAGATGACCAACGAGTACATTCCGGGGGATGAGAGGAGCTTTACCATCATTGCGTGGCCGGTGCCGGAGATCGGGGAGAAGTACCCGGAGATCTTCGACCAGGTGATCCGCATCAACACCCTGGACGCCGAAGTGTACGGCAGCGTGCAGCAGAAGCTCATCGACGCCCTGGATAAGGGAAAATATGTGCGCATCCTTGGAAAGGACGGCAACCGGACGGACATGAAAGTGCAGCTTTACAGACTTTCGGACCCGGAAAAGGAGACCATATTTGAAAACTGCGTGGCGGACGTGAATATCCCGGTGGGGGAAGTCTTTACTTCTCCGGCGCTGGAGGGAACGGAAGGGACGCTGCATGTCAGCCAGGTGTACCTGAACGGACTGCAGTTCAGAGATCTGGAGCTGACCTTTGAGGACGGCATGATCACCGGGTACCGGTGCGGCAATTTTGAGGACGAGGAAGAGGGCAGGAAGTATATATTTGACAATATTCTTTTCAAACACGAGACTCTTCCCCTTGGCGAGTTTGCCATCGGCACCAACACTACAGCCTACGTGACAGCCAGAAAATATGGCATCGGGGACAAGATGCCCATTCTCATTGCAGAGAAGACAGGCCCCCATTTTGCCGTGGGCGACACATGCTACAGCTGGGCTGAGGACATCAGCGTGTACAACCCGGATGGGAAGGAGATCGTGGCCAGAGACAATTCTATTTCCATAAAGCGGAAAGAAGACCCGGCCAGAGCGTACTTCCACTGCCACACGGATATCACCATTCCCTACGAGGAACTGGGCAGGATCGCAGTGGTGACCGGGGAGGGAGAGGAGATCCCTCTCATCGAAAATGGAGAATTTGTCCTTCCAGGCACAGAGATTTTAAATGAACCATTGAAAAATACGAATAAATAAGCTATGATTTATCTGCGAAACTTATAAATGAGCGAAAAGCGGAAAGGATGGAAACTATGCCAAAAGTAGGAATCGTAATGGGCAGTGACTCTGATATGAAGGTTATGAGCAAGGCTGCCGATATGCTGGAAAAACTGGGGATCGAGTATGAGATGACGATCATCTCCGCCCACAGGGAGCCGGATGTGTTTTTTGAGTATGCAAAGAGCGCGGAGGAGAAAGATTTTAAGGTGATCATCGCCGGAGCAGGCATGGCTGCCCATCTGCCGGGTATGTGTGCCGCCATTTTCCCCATGCCGGTCATCGGCGTGCCCATGTCAGGAAAGAACCTGGCCGGAGAGGACGCGCTTTTTTCAATCGTACAGATGCCGCCCGGAATTCCGGTTGCCACAGTTGCCATTGACGGAGGCATGAACGCGGCCATCCTGGCAGCGAAGATCCTGGCTACCTCAGACGCGGCTCTTCTTGAGAGACTGAAGGCCTACACACAGGAGATGAAAGAGACCGTGCAGGCAAAGGCGGCGAAGCTGGACGAACTTGGCTATAAAGAATACATGAAACAGATGTAGTGAGGAGAAAAGTATGGATTACAAGAATGCTGGTGTAGATATTGAGGCGGGTTACAGATCCGTGGAACTGATGAAGGAGCATGTGAAGAAGACCATGCGCCCCGAGGTGCTGGGGGGGCTGGGCGGATTTTCCGGCGCCTTCTCACTTAGCAAGATCAAGGAGATGGAGGACCCGGTCCTCCTGTCCGGCACAGACGGCTGCGGCACAAAAGTGAAGCTGGCCATGATCCTGGACAAGCATGACACCATCGGTATCGACGCGGTGGCCATGTGTGTCAACGACATTGCCTGCGCAGGCGGGGAGCCCCTGTTCTTCCTGGACTACATAGCCTGCGGAAAGAACTATCCGGAAAAGATCGCTGACATTGTAAAAGGAGTGGCGGAAGGCTGCATTCAGTCTGAGGCGGCTCTCATCGGCGGCGAGACAGCAGAGCATCCCGGACTTATGCCAGAAGATGATTATGATCTGGCCGGATTTGCAGTGGGCGTCTGTGACAGAAAAGATATGATCACTGGGGAGAACCTGGCAGAGGGAGATGTGCTCATCGGCATGGCTTCTTCCGGCGTGCACAGCAACGGATTTTCCCTGGTGCGCAAGGTGTTTGACATGACAAGGGAGTCTCTGGATACATACTATGACGAGCTTGGGAAGACCCTGGGGGAGGCTCTCCTGGCCCCTACGAGGATTTATGTAAAAGCCCTCAAGAGCGTGAAAAACGCAGGAGTTAAGGTGAAGGCCTGCAGCCACATCACAGGGGGCGGCTTCTACGAGAACGTGCCCCGTATGCTGAAGGAAGGCACCCATGCAGTGATCGAAAAAGACAGCTATCCGGTGCCGCCTATTTTTGACATGCTGGCAAAGCAGGGCCATGTGGAAGAGCAGATGATGTACAACACATTTAACATGGGTATCGGCATGGTCGTGGCAGTGGATCCGAAGGATGTGGACGCAGCCATGGAAGCCATGAAAGCGGCAGGAGATACGCCTTATGTGATCGGCCATATCAAAGCCGGAGATAAAGGAGTCACATTATGCTAAGAGTACTGGTTCTTGTGTCCGGGGGCGGCACTAACCTGCAGGCTATCCTGGATGCGGTGGACGAAGGGAGCATCACCAACACAGAGATCGTGGGCGTGATCAGCAACAATAAAAATGCCTACGCCCTGACAAGAGCCAGGGAGCACGGGGTAGCGGCTCAGTGCATCTCACCGAAGGATTTTGCCACGAGAGAGGAATTTAATGAGAAATTCCTGGAGGCAGTGGACGAGATTGGGCCGGACCTCATCGTGCTGGCCGGATTTCTTGTGGTCATCCCGGCTGAGATGATCGCAAGATACAGGAACAGGATCATCAACATCCATCCATCCCTTATCCCGGCTTTCTGCGGGACAGGCTTCTACGGGCTGAAAGTTCATGAAGCGGCCCTTAAAAGAGGGGTGAAAGTGGTGGGAGCTACCGTGCACTTTGTGGATGAAGGTACGGACACAGGCCCCATCATTTTACAGAAAGCTGTGGAAGTGGAGGAGGGGGATACCCCCGAGATCCTTCAGCGGCGCGTGATGGAGCAGGCAGAGTGGAAGATCCTGCCACAGGCCATTAACCTTATAGCAGGCGGCAGGGTGACAGTGGAAGACGGAAAAGTCAGGATCCGGTAAAGCCGGGAAGACAGGAGGAAGACCAATGAATGTATTGATTGTAGGAAGCGGCGGAAGGGAGCACGCCATCGCGTACTGCGTGGCGAAAAGTCCCAAAGCGGATAAAATATACTGCACACCGGGCAATGCGGGCATCGCTGAGTACGCACAGTGCGAGCCCATCGGCGCCATGGAGTTTGACAAGATCGTGGCTTTTGCAAAGGAGCACGCCATTGACCTTGTCATTGTGGGCATGGACGATCCTCTGGTAGGCGGCCTGGTGGATGAGCTGGAGGCGGCAGGCATCCGCACCTTCGGCCCCAGGAAAAATGCAGCCATCCTGGAAGGTTCCAAGGCATTTTCCAAAGATCTGATGAAAAAATACCATATCCCCACAGCGGCCTATGAGAATTTTGACGATCCGGACAAGGCCATCCAGTATCTGAAGGCAGAGGCGAAATTCCCCATCGTCCTCAAGGCGGACGGCCTGGCTCTGGGCAAGGGAGTTCTCATCTGCAACACCCTGGAGGAGGCGGAGGAAGGCGTGAAGACCATCATGCTGGACAAGAAATTCGGAGCTTCCGGCAACACCATGGTCATTGAGGAGTTCATGACCGGCAGGGAAGTGTCTGTCCTCTCCTTTGTGGACGGCAATATTGTAAAGACCATGACAAGCGCCCAGGACCACAAGCGGGCCGGGGACGGAGACACTGGCCTTAACACAGGCGGTATGGGTACATTTTCTCCGAGCCCGTTCTACACAGAAGAGGTGGATGCGTTCTGCCAGAAATATATTTTCCAGCCCACGGTTGACGCCATGAAAGCGGAGGGGCGCCCCTTCAAAGGCGTGATCTTCTTCGGCCTGATGCTGACAGAGGAAGGGCCGAAAGTGCTGGAGTACAATGCCCGCTTCGGGGATCCGGAGGCCCAGGTGGTTCTGCCCCGGATGAAGAACGACATCATCGACGTGGCGGAGGCCTGCATCGACGGCACCCTGGATCAGATCGATCTGCAGTTTGAGGACAATGCGGCTGTCTGCGTGGTGCTGGCATCGGAAGGGTATCCTGTCTCCTACGAGAAGGGACTTCCCATTACAGGGCTGGATGAATTTAAGAAACACGAGGGTTACTACTGCTTCCACGCAGGGACAAAAGAGGCGGACGGACAGATCGTCACAAACGGCGGACGGGTGCTGGGCATCACAGCCAAGGGAAAAGATCTGAAGGAGGCCAGGGCCAACGCCTACGCGGCCACAGAGTGGGTGCAGTTTGACAACAAGTACATGCGCCACGACATTGGAAAAGCCATTGACGAAGCATAAATAAAAAGCGAAAGAGAAGCTCTCTCTGGAGGGAAATTCCAGGGAGGGCTTTTTGACTTCCGGGACAGACTTTTAAGGAAAGGGGATGGGGAAACATGCAGACAGCGGCTGTGCTTCTTGTGGAGGACGATCCCTCCATCGTGGAACATCTGACGGAATTTCTGGCAGGAGAAGGTTTTGCGGTGAAAAGTGCGCCGGGGCAGGAGGCGGCACTGGATATACTGGATGAGAACAAGGTGGATCTTGTGCTTCTTGACATTACCCTGGCCCAGGGAAACGGGTTTTCGGTCTGCGCCAGGATCAAGGAGGAGTACCAGATCCCGGTGATCTTTCTGACAGCTATGGACGACGAGTATTCGGTGGTGGCCGGCCTGGACATGGGTGCGGACGACTATATCAGCAAGCCTTTCCGGCCCCGGGAGCTTGTGTCCCGCATGAGAAATGTGCTGCGAAGGAGCGGCCGGGCGGAGCGGGCGGCGGTGATCGGGGATCTTACGGTGGACACGGACCGGGGCGTGGTCCTGCGTGAGGGCCGGGAGCTGTACCTGTCTGCGCTGGAATACCGGCTGCTGCTTGTGTTTTTAAATCACCGGGGGCAGATTTTAAGCCGGGATGTGCTGATGGAGGAGCTCTGGGATATCTCGGGAGAGTTTGTCAATGACAATACGCTGACGGTCTATATCAAGCGGCTCCGGGAGAAGATAGAGCTGGATCCGGGGAACCCTGTCATCCTGCGGACGGTCCGGGGGCTGGGCTACCGCATGGAGTAACTGGGAGGGAGAAGGAGGAAAGAAATGGAGTTTTTCAGAAACAGGGATATCCGGCAGCAGTGCCTGCTCTTTGCTGTGGTTCTTCTGGTGGCTGCCGGGGCGGCGTTTTCTGTCTCCCGGCAGGCGGCGCTTCCGGTCTTTCTGACAGGAGCAGTTTTTGCGGCCATTTCCCTTTTGTTTACATGGAGGAGGACCAGGGATGTGCAGCGCCTGGCAGAGGAGCTGGATAGTTTTCTCCACATGGAGACAAAAGGCTCCTCCTCCGGCAGAGGTGACATGAAGATGCAGCATTTCCGGGAGGGGGATCTGGAAGTGCTGCGGGATGAGATCGAGAAGCTGCTGGTCCGCCTAAGCCAGCAGTCGGCTCTTCTTATGGCGGACAAGCGTCAGCTCTCGGAAGCGCTGGCAGATATCTCCCACCAGATCCGCACGCCTCTTACGTCTCTTAATCTGCAGGCGGAGCGGCTTCGCAGTTCCGCCCTTACAGAGGACGAAAGGCGGGCCCTGCTCCGGGAGATGACGGGCATGCTGTCCCGCATCGGCTGGCTGGTGGAGACGCTCCTTAAGCTGTCAAAGCTGGAGGCAGGGACAGTGGTGATGAGAAAAGAGGAATTTCCGGCCGGAGAGCTGGCAAGGGAGGCCCTTAAGCCCTTTGAGATTTCCATGGAGATCCACGGGCAGGAATGCATCTTCGACCTGTCCGGGGAGCCTGCCATACGGGGAGACTATAACTGGACGCTGGAGGCGGTGCAGAATGTGATCAAAAATGCCCTGGAGCACACGCCGGAAGGGGGGCGTATCTGGATCAGCCTGCGGGAGACTCCGCTTTTTGCGGAGATTGTCATTACTGACTCCGGGGCGGGGATAGCGGATAAGGATCTGCCCCATGTGTTTGAGCGGTTTTACAGAGGGCAGAACGCGGCTGCCGGGAACTTCGGCATCGGCCTGGCGCTGGCCAGGTCCATCCTGGCCGGAGAGAATGGGGTGATCCTGGCCGGGAACAGCAAGGGCCGGGGCGGACAGTTTACCATGCGGTTTTACAGGTGACGGATTTTGCGGATGACGGGTCTGAAAGTGACAGATCCGTCATTTTTCTGTCACGGTCCTGTCATGTGGGCGGGCTATACTGACAGTAAAAGAAAAACCATGCAGGAGGAACAGTGACATGAAAAAGACAGGGGAGATCCTTCGTGTTGAAAATCTGACAAAAATATACGGGGAGGGAGAAAACGCCGTGCGAGCTTTGGACGGCGTGTCCTTCTCTGTGCAGAAAGGAGAGTTTGTGGCGGTGATGGGGGCCTCCGGCTCCGGCAAATCCACCCTGCTCCATCTGCTGGGCGGCGTGGACCGGCCCACAGCGGGGAAAGTCTATGTGGGCGGCGTGGATGTGTACGCCCAGAATGAGGAGGAGCTGGCCGTGTTCCGCAGAAGAAAGGTGGGGCTCATCTACCAGTTTTACAATCTGATCCCGGTGCTGACGGTGGAGGAGAATATTGCCCTGCCGGTGCTTATGGACGGGAGAAAGGTGAATAAAGAGCGGATGGAAAATCTGCTGAGGATCCTGAAGATGGAAAAGCGGCGTACCCATCTGCCGGGGCAGTTGTCCGGCGGACAGCAGCAGCGGGTGTCCATAGGCAGGGCGCTTATGAACGCCCCGGCGGTGGTGCTGGCGGATGAGCCCACCGGCAATCTGGACTCGGAGAACAGCCGGCAGATCGTGGAGCTTCTGAAATACTCCAACCGAACCTACGACCAGACCATGGTGGTCATTACCCACGACGAGGATATCGCTCTCCAGGCGGACCGGGTCATCGCCCTGGCGGACGGGCGGATCGTGAAAGACGAGGTGATCCGGTAATGAGAAATATTTTTTCAGAGATCACAAGAAGGACCATGGGACAGAACCGGACCCGCACAGTGGTCACCATCATCGGCGTCATTCTCTCCACGGCCATGGTGACAGCGCTGGCGGTATTTGCAGGGAGCATGCAGCATTTTCTTGTGCAGCATACTATTGCCACGGAAGGAGCGTGGCATGTGGATATAAGCGGGATGACCAGGGAGGAGCTGGCCGAGGTCCTGGCGGATGACCGGGTGGAGAAGGCTTCTGTGCTGTATGAGCTGGGGTATGTCCCGGCCCGGGAAGAGGACGGGATCTGTCATCTGGTGGCCAGCCGGGATGAGACGGCCTGGGAGGAGCTGCCGGTGGAACTTGACGCGGGGCGGCTGCCGGAAACAGAAGACGAGATCCTGATCCCCTACGACGGGATCTGGATCGCCGGGCAGGAAGCCCATGTGGGGGATGTGCTTACCATTCCCATGGGCAGATATGTCTCGGAAACCGGGGAGACGCAGAAATCCTGGGAACTCGTCCGGGAAACCTCCGAGGAGGCAGGCAGGGCCGGGCAGTATGTGGAAGGGCAGACCAGGAGCTTCACGGTGACAGGCGTTTACAAAGAGATGGCGGAGATGGATTTTGGCAGCGCCAGGTTTGACGCCGGGTACATGCTTCTGACAGGGGGGCGGGATATCCCGGATCAGGACGAAAACGGGCTGTACTGCCGCGCTTTTCTGGAGATGAAAAAGCCGGGCCAGGCAGACGGATTTATCGCGGACTGGGTGGATCCTTCCGACGGCAGAAGCAGGCTGGAAGGGGTGTCCTGGTCCCGGCACGACAGTCTCCTCAGATGGCAGGGCGTGTTCCGCAGTGAACGCTATATCCAGTTTATCACGGGAATGCTGGGGACACTGCTGGCGGTAATCATGGTGGGGTCAGTCTCTTTGATCTACAACTCATTTTCCATTTCCCTGCGGGAGCGGACGGCTCAGTTCGGGCTTCTTGCTTCTGTGGGAGCCACCCGGAAGCAGCTGAGAAAATCCCTGCGATTTGAGGCGTTTCTTGTAAGCGGCGTGGGGATCCCTCTGGGACTTCTGGCCGGGGTGGCCGGGAGCGCGGTCACGCTGCATTTTATCGGAGGCGGGCTGACGGCATTTATGTACGGGTATGAGGGAGAAATACCGGTGCAGATCTATCCGGCCGCGCTTCTTCTGGCGGCGGCTTTTGCCTTTCTTATCGTGCTGGTGTCTGTGTGGATACCCTCCCGGCGGATCCGGAAGATTTCTCCCATGGACGCCATCCGTTCCACAAAGGACATCCGCATCCGTCCCCGGGATGTAAAAAGCGGGAGACTGACAGGGAAAATGCTGGGGCTTCCGGGGATGCTGGCCTCCAAGAATTACAGGAGGGACCGAAAGAAATATAAGAGTACGGTGGTTTCCCTTACGGTCAGCATGGTTCTCCTTATGACAGCGGCGCTGTTTACCATTTATCTGACCCGTGCAGGCGGCACGATCCTGGATCCGCCTAAGTATGAACTGAAGTACACGCTGTTCCTGTCCGGCGGCCAGGGAGATGAGCAGACCACTGGGGATGTGCGGAAACTTCTGGAAAATGAGCCGGGTGTGGAAGAGGTGTGGATGTATAAAAGCATCTATCTTTCCATTCCTGTGGAAGAGAACATGCTGAATGAGGAGTACAGCCGGATACATTCCTGGAGCGAAGAGGATCATCCGGACGGGAAAGTGCCCTTTACCTGCCCCGCAATTGTGCTGTCAGATGATGAGTACCAGGAGTTCCTTAAGGAGCAGGGGCTGGAAGAGCCGGATGCGGGTGCTGCAGCAGACGGCGCGGACGGCACAGACGATACAGTTCTCAAGGCGGTTTATTATGACCAGATGCAGGTGTATGATGAAGAAAATGAGACCTACAGTCAGGTTCCGGTTCTGTCAGACGAGGTGAAGAAAAGGCCTCTGGCGGCCGGGATATACCGGGCGGAGGAGACGCCGGACGGTGGACAGGAAATGACGTTTGAAGAAGAGCTCCAGGTGGAGTTTGATCAGGAGACGATGCAGCTCCCCGAAAAATATGACGCCCAGGGAAGAGTGGATCCTATCATGATCCTGTCGGAGAGACAGTTTGAACAGTACAGGAGCCTGATGCGTGACGGGACGGAAGGGGAGTCCTATTTTGCAGAGTTCAACATCCGGGCCTCGGATTACCGGATGGTAGGGGCAGACCTGCAAGAGAAACTGGAAGAAAAAGAAGAGTGGGACGGCATTTTCTACACGCCGGCTGCGGATGCAGAGATGAACAGGCAGGCGGTGGCGGCCATCCAGGTTCTGTGCTATGGATTTATCACCCTCATCTCCCTTATTGCACTGGTAAATGTGTTCAACACCATGTCCACAAACCTGATGCTGAGACGACGGGAGTTTGCCATGCTCCGTTCCGTGGGGATGACAGGCAGATCCTTCCGGCTTATGCTGGGATACGAGTGCGTCATCTATGGCCTGCGCTCCCTTGTGTACGGCACCATTCTGTCCCTGCTTATCAGCTTTGCCTTCTGGCATTTTACTTCCCGGGCCGGAGGCGGAAATGAATTCATCTTCCCCTGGCCCTGGTTTGCGGCGGCTGTGGCAGGCGTGCTCCTCATCGTAGGCATCACCATGGCGTACAGCATAGGCAAGATCCGCAGGATGAACATCATCGATGAATTGCGCAAAGAGTAGAATACAAAATACACAATAACGCACCAGATATGTTAATTCCGGACGTAATACTTTTAAAAAGTATTACGTCCGGAATTAACTTTTCGCGATCAATAATTACCCAATTCGCCGAGATATCTGTCGATTTTCTTGAGCCTTTTCTCGATTCCTTTTGCCTTATGGCTCAGTGTCTCCAGAATGCCCTCTGCGATGAACTGCGGACCCACCATGCAGTTGAAGAAAGCGTTGCTGTCTACCGGGACTGTGAAGAGGACAGTAGCGTACTCGGCCAGGAGGGCGCTTGGTTTGTCGGTCACAACGATGATTTTTGCGCCGGACTCCCTTGCCATCTGGGCGCAGATCTTATCCTCGGAGGAGTACCGCGGGAAGCTGAACATGATCAGGCAGTCATCCTTTGAAATGTTGCACAGGTGGTCCACCGGACTGATGGCCGAGGAGCTGGTGGTCTCCACGTTGGGGACCATGTGCTTCAGATAGAGGAGAAAATAGTCCCCTAGGGAGGAGTTGCCTCTGGAGGCGGTGATGTACTTGTGTCTGCTTGCAAGGATAATGCGGGCTGCCTCCTCGAAGGAGTCCGGGCTGTTGGATGTCAGTGCGCTTTCCAGGTTCTGTGCGGCATTTTTGAAATGCCGGTTGATGTAGTCGGATGTGCTGGTGAGCTGGGCCCGTTTGGCGATCCTCTGGGATGGTATGGTAATGGAACTGGAAATGCTCAGCACTTTGTCCTGGTAGTCCTTTCGCAGGTTTTTTTGAAAATCCATAAATCCTTCAAATCCCAGTGACCGGCTGAAGCGGATGATAGAGGATTCGCTGACGCCCAGCTTCAGGGCGATTTCTGTGGATGTCATGAAACAGGCGTCGGCAGAGTTGTCCAGTATATATTTTGCAATGATCTTCTGTGTCTTGGTAAGCGGGGTCTTACTGATAAGGTCCCTCAATTCTTTCATATTCTTCCCTCCGGGTTTGGCAAGGTAGTGTCCAAAACTACCATGCTTTTTATTGGTTAAAGTTACGTTTTACCTTGA
>NZ_CAUGIN010000045.1:0-15781 GCF_959599685.1 Lachnoclostridium phocaeense | reverse complement strand
CTGTCTGTGCCGGCGCAACGGACTGCGCCTCGTTGTTTGCGGCGTTCTTTGCTGCCCCCTGTGACTTCATGGTCGGGAACAGGAGCACATCGCGGATAGCTGCGGAATCTGTCAGAAGCATGCACATTCTGTCGATACCGAAGCCGATTCCGCCTGTAGGCGGCATACCGATCTCCAGGGCATTCAGGAAATCCTCGTCTGTGGTGTTTGCCTCGTCGTTGCCCTGTGCCAGCTGCTCTTCCTGGTCTTTGAAGCGCTCTCTCTGGTCAATGGGATCGTTCAGCTCAGAGTAGGCGTTCGCCATCTCCCAGCCGTTCATAAAGAACTCAAAACGCTCCACATACTCCGGATCATCCGGCTTTTTCTTTGTGAGAGGTGAGATCTCGATGGGGTGGTCTGTGACAAAGGTCGGCTGGATCAGATGCTTCTCCGCGAACTCCTCGAAGAAGAGGCTCAGGATATCGCCCTTCTTGTGGCGCTCCTCGTATTCAACGTGATGCTCGTCCGCCAGCTTTTTAGCGTCCTCTGTCGTCTTTACTTCGTTCCAGTCAACGCCTGCGTATTTCTTCACGGCGTCTACCATGGTAATTCTCTCAAAAGGCTTTCCGAGATCCATCTCCACCCCGTTGTAGGTGATGGTGGTGGTTCCCAGCACTTCCTGTGCCACATGGCGGTACAGGTTCTCCGTGAGGTCCATCATGCCGTTGTAGTCTGTGTAAGCCTGGTACAGCTCCATCAGAGTGAACTCCGGATTGTGTCTCGTGTCCAGTCCCTCGTTTCTGAACACGCGGCCGATCTCGTAAACTTTCTCCAGTCCGCCCACGATCAGCCTCTTCAGGTAAAGCTCCAGGGAAATGCGCAGCTTGAAGTCCTCTCCCAGAGCATTGAAGTGAGTCTCAAAGGGTCTTGCTGCCGCGCCGCCTGCGTTGCTCACCAGCATGGGAGTCTCCACCTCAAGGAATCCCTGGCTGTCCAGGTATCTGCGGATGGCGCTGATAATGTGGGATCTCTTGATAAAAGTATCCCGCACTTCCGGGTTCATAATAAGGTCCACATACCTCTGGCGGTAGCGGGTGTCTGTATTTGTCAGGCCGTGGAATTTCTCCGGCAGGATCTGCAGGCTCTTGGAGAGGAGCTTCACTGCGGAAGCGTGGATGGAGATCTCTCCTGTCTTTGTCTTGAAGACTTCGCCTTCAATGCCCACGATGTCACCGATGTCCAGTTTCTTGAACTCTTTGTAGGCTTCCTCGCCGATCCCGTCTCTGGCCACATAGGACTGAATATTTCCGCTCTGATCCAGAACATTACAGAAAGAAGCCTTGCCCATCACGCGCTTCTGCATGACACGGCCGGCCACGGACACGTGTTTCCCTTCCATCTCCTCATAATGATCTTTGATGTCAGCCGCATGGCATGTCACATCGTATTTTGTAATCTTAAACGGGTCTTTCCCGTTTGTCTGGAGCTCCGCCAGTTTTTCGCGGCGCACCTTTCTGAGCTGGTTCACATCCTGTTCCTGTACATTGTTCTGCTGCCTGGTCACTTTATTCACTCCTTCTTCTTTTCTTGTTTTTTGTATCTTGTACTGTTCTCCTGTCTAAATCAGATCTGGCTGGATCTTCTAACTAAATAGATCTAAATAGATTTAGACGGATCTCTCTATCTTGAGAACCTTGTATACCAGTTCTCCTGCCTGTGTCTCCACAGTCACGCTATCGCCCACCTCGTGGCCCAGCAGCGCCTGTCCCACCGGGGACTCGTTGGAGATCTTGCCCTGGAGACTGTTTGCCTCTGTGGATCCTACGATCCGGAACTCCATCTCCTCCTCAAATTCTTCGTCATAGACAGTCACGGTACAGCCGATACTGATCTTGTCAAGGTTCACCTCGTCCTCCACAACGACTTCCGCATTCTTGAGGATCTTCTCCAGTTCCTCGATCCGGGCCTCAATGTCGCGCTGCTCATCTTTGGCTGCGTCGTACTCTGCGTTCTCAGACAGGTCTCCCTGCTCTCTCGCCTCTTTGATCTTTCCGGCTACTTCTTTTCTCTTCACCACTTTCAGATTCTCGAGCTCTTCCTCCAGCTTTTTCAGGCCTTCATAAGTCAGAATTGTCTTCTTTTCTTCCATTTCAATCCTCTCCTCTTACTGCTTGCATTCTGTCTATTTTACAGAAGTTTCCTCCTGTTTAAGTCCACTTTCACAATTTCAATATTATACATAACGTCTTTTTCAATGTCAATACATTTTTCCCCTTAACCGTATACTTAATATATACATAAGAAACGAAAAAAAGAACAGGATCATCACCTGATTGTGATTTCCTGTTCTTTTACCTTTTATGCCTGGAATTTTGTTCCTACATCAGTTTTTCCTGCAGCAGCTCCTCAAGCTCCTGGTATGTCTCCACCTTGTTGATCTCCTCCCGCAGCCGGGCCGATCCTCTCAGCCCTCTTGTATACCAGGACACATGCCCCCGCATCTCCCGGATACCGGAATATTCGCCCTTGTACTTTACCTGGAGACGGGCATGGCGCAGCATCATCTCCCGGATCTCCCCGATCTCAGGGCGGGGCGGGATCCGTCCTGTCTCGTCGTAGCATTTCAGCTCCCGGAAGATCCACGGATTGCCTCGGGCTCCCCGGCCGATCATAACGCCGTCACAGCCGGTCTGCTCCATCATCCGCAGGGCATCCTCCACGCAGGTCACGTCCCCGTTCCCGATGACCGGGATGCGCACCGCCTCTTTCACCTGCCGGATGATGTCCCAGTCCGCTTTTCCGGAATAGTACTGCTCTCTTGTCCGCCCGTGGACTGCCACTGCAGCGGCCCCCGCGTCCTCGATGATCCTGGCAATCTCCACCGCGTTGACGCAGGTGTCGTCAAATCCCTTCCGGATCTTGACGGTCACCGGTTTCCGGGTCGCTTTCACTGTCCGGGACACGATCTCGTGGACAAGCCGGGGCTGCTTCATCAGGGCGGAGCCCTCCCCGTTCTTCACCACCTTGGGCACCGGGCAGCCCATGTTGATGTCCAGGATCTGGAAGGGCAGCTCCTCTAAGACTTTGGCCTGCTCGCTGATCACATCCGGCTCAGAGCCGAAAAGCTGCAGGGACACCGGATACTCCTCCGGGTGGATGGAGAGCAGGGCTTTCGTATTTTTGTTCTTGTACTGCAGGGCCTTGGCGCTGACCATCTCCATGCACAGAAGGCCCGCTCCCTGCTCTTTGCACAGCAGACGAAATGGCAGGTCGGTCACGCCTGCCATCGGTGCCAGCACATAGGGGTGCCGGATCGTCAGATCTCCTATCTTCAGTTCTCTTCTGTCTCCCATTCTCCTATGCGTCCTTTCTCCCATCCGGCCTTCTGCTCCGGAAACGGTTTCTCTCGTAGATGAGCCGCAGTCCCTCCAGCGTCAGGATGGGATCGTAGATATCGATGCTCTCCGTGGCGGCGGCAAGGATATTGCCCAGTCCGCCTGTGGCTACCACCTTCGCATCCGTGTAGCCGGACTCCTTTTTCATCTGGCTGATGATATACTCTGTCTGGCCGATGTAACCGTAGACAAGGCCAGCCTGCATGCTGGACACAGTCTCCCTGGCCAGGATGGTCTCCGGCTTGCGGATCTCGATCTCCGGCAGCATGGCGGCATCTCCCCAGAGGGCCCTGGCGGATGTGCGGATACCGGGCGCTGTGACGCCCACGGCAAAAGTCCCGTCGGGCTCCACCAGATCGTAGGTGGTGGCTGTCCCGAAATCCACCACGATCACCGGTCCGCCGTAGAGATAGTAGGCAGCCACCGCGTCCACGATACGGTCCGCTCCGGTCTGCCTGGGATTTTCTGTGGCCACCCGGATGCCGGTCTTGATCCCCGCCGACACAATGATGGGTTTCCGGTCAAAATATTTGATGATGCAGCTCGTCAGGGAGTGCATGATGTCCGGCACAACAGACGCGATGATAATATCGTCCACCTCAGCCGGATCTTCCCCCTGGTTGCGGATCAGTTCCCGGATGGCGATCCCGTACTCGTCAGATGTGCGGGGCAGTTTTGTCGTCATGCGGAATTTTGCCAGCAGCTCCTCCTCCCGGAAAAGTCCCATTGTAAAGTTTGTATTTCCCACATCGATTGCAAGAAGCATCTGTCTTATCTCCTCCTTACGCCCCTGATGGGGCTGCTCTTATTGCCTGCTTACAGGTCCAGGTCCTCTCCCATAAAGAACACCCGGTAATACAGCTGCAGGGACCGGAGCAGTTCCTCCTTCTCCTGCTGGATCTGTTTGATCTTCAGCCTGCTGCCGATCTCGTCGAACATGGCATCTCCCTCGGCGGAGGTCACCTCAAAGCACAGTTCCCCGTCCTCCTCGTACACGAGAGTCAGAATGCCTCCCACGTCATGCACATAGAGGACGCACATGATCTTCAGCTCGTCCTTCACGTGATCCGGCAGCTGCTCAAAGTCAGGGTTCAGATAATATTTTTCTTCATATGAATTGGCTCCGCAGAGCACGACCTTTCCATTATACATATCCATAAATTCCTCTCACAGAGACTTCCCCTGCAAAGACAGCCTCCGTGGCGCCGTCCTCCTTCTGTACGAGAAGCTCTCCTTTTTTATTGATGCCCGAAGAGAGGGCGCTGTACTCATGTCCCGGCTCCAGGACCCGCACCTTCTCCCCCACATTCACCAGCAGATCATTGTAGGCAGCCTGGATCCCGGACAGATCTCTCGTCTCCAGGAAGAGGCGGCAGTTCTCCTCAAACCGCTCCATCACCGCGGCTATGAGGGGCGCCCGCAGAAAGGTGCGGCCCGCCTCCAGCATAAGGGAGGTGGCCCGGTCCGCGATCTCCTCCGGGAAGGAGGGCTGGTTCACATTGATCCCAACGCCGATGACCACGTAGTTGATATAGTCTATCTCCGCGCTCATCTCCGTCAGGATGCCACAGAGCTTTTTCCCTCCGGCCACAATGTCGTTGGGCCACTTGATGCGGGCGTCGATACCTGTCTGGTCCCGCAGGGCCTCCGCCACGCTCTGGGCCATGACCAGCGTCAGCATGGGCGCGTCGGAGGGCCGGATATCCGGCCGCAGCAGAAGGGACATGTATATGTCCCTTCCCGGGGGAGACTCCCAGCTTCGTCCCCGGCGCCCTTTCCCGGCGTTCTGCCTGTCCGCCACTGCCAGGGTCCCGGCGGGGGCACCCTCCTCCCCCAGCTTCTTGGCCTGGGTGTTGGTGGAGTCCGTCTCGTGAAAATAAGAGACATTCCGCCCTGCCCACTCTGTGGAGATCCTGCTTGCGATCTCCGCCTGTGACAGTATATCAGGGCTCTCGCTCAACCGATAACCCCTGTTGCGGACTGCCTCTATCTGATAGCCTTCTTCCTTCAGCTGTTCTATTACTTTCCAGACAGCAGTTCTGGAAACATGGAATTTCTCACAGATCTGCTGTCCGGACACATATCCGTCGCTCTCCCGGAGCATGGATAAAATCTCAGTCTTCATCATATCTCAGTTATTCACCGAGGGTTGCCACCATGATGGCCTTGATAGTGTGGAGACGGTTCTCCGCCTCGTCAAACACAACGGAGGCCTCACTTTCAAATACGTCCTCGGTTACCTCTTTCCCTTTATTTGCCGGCAGGCAGTGGGAGAACAGTGTCGTGGACTTGCCTGTCTTCTTCATCAGCTCCGCATTGACCTGATAGGGCAGCGCCAGCTTGGTGCGCTCCTGCTCCTTCTTCTCCTCTCCCATGGAGAACCATACGTCTGTGTAGAGCATATCTGCACCCTCCACAACGTCCAGCTTATCGGAGACTTCCACTGTGGAGCCGGCCGCCTCAGCAAAGGCTTTGCATGTCTCGATCAGCTTCTCATCCGGCCAGAGACTCTTAGGCGCGGCCACAGCCACATTGACGCCCACTTTGCTGCATCCTACCAGAAGGCTGTTTGCCACGTTGTTGCGCCCATCTCCCAGATAGACCACCTTCAGCCCTTTCACATAGCCGAACTTTTCTTTCAGTGTCAGCAAGGTAGCCAGGCACTGGGTGGGATGCCACTGGTCTGTCAGGCCGTTCCACACCGGAACGCCGCTGTACTGGGCCAGGGCCTCCACAAATGACTGCTCAAACCCGCGGTACTCGATGCCGTCGAACATGCGTCCCAGCACCCGGGCCGTGTCCTCGATGCTCTCCTTCTCGCCCAGCTGGAGCTCACTTCCTGCCAGGTAAGTGGCTGTAGCTCCCTCATCCTGAGCGCCGATGGTGAAGGCACACCGTGTCCTGGTGGAGGGTTTCTCAAAGATCAGGGCAATATTTTTCCCCTTCAGGCTGTCGCCCTTGATCCCCTGTTTCCTCTTTGCTTTCAGTTCCTCTGCCAGATCCACAAGATACAGGATCTCCTCCGGTGTAAAGTCAAGTAATTTTAAAAAGCTGCGTCCTTTTAAATTCATTTTATATACATCCTTCCTTGAAATCAATGTATACATCTTATATAAATGCATATATATGCATAAAAATAAGTTGTACCGCTTTTATAATAGCACTTTTGTATACTTTATTCAAGTTTTTTGTATATTTATACCTTTATTTCTGTTCCTCGTCCGCAGCGGCCACCTCGGTCAGGGATTTCACCAGACCGGCAATGCCCTGGATCTCGGAAGGAATGATGATCTTGGTGGCTTTTCCGTCAGCCGCCTTCTCAAAGGCCTCCAGGCTCTTGATGGTGAGAACAGACTGGTCTGCCCCCGCCTCTTTCAGGAAACGGATACCGTCTGCATTGGCCTGCTGGACTTTGAGGATGGCCTCCGCCTGTCCTTCTGCCTCCCTGATCGTGGCCTCCTTCTCAGCCTCCGCCCGGAGGATAGCTGCCTGCTTCGCAGCCTCGGCATCCAGGATGACAGACTCTTTTTTACCTTCTGCCACAAGGATGGAGGATTTCTTCTCTCCTTCCGCCCGCAGGATGGCCTCACGGCGCTCACGCTCTGCCTTCATCTGTTTCTCCATGGCATCCTGGATGGCTGCCGGCGGAATGATGTTCTTCAGCTCCACCCGCTTTACCTTGATGCCCCAGGGATCTGTGGCCACGTCCAGTGTAGCCCGCATCTTTGTGTTGATGGTCTCCCTGGATGTCAGCGTCTGATCCAGCTCCAGATCGCCGATGATATTTCGCAGCGTGGTGGCCGTCAGATTCTCAATGGCCATGATCGGGTTTGCCACGCCGTAACAGAACAACTTCGGGTCCGTGATCTGGTAGAACACAACTGTGTCGATCCGCATGGTGACGTTATCCTTGGTGATCACAGGCTGGGGCGCAAAGTCCACCACCTGCTCCTTTAAGTCCACACGTCTTGCCACCCGCTCGATGAACGGGATCTTAAAGTGGAGTCCCACGCCCCATGTGGCCTGGTACGCGCCAAGTCTCTCGACTACCAGCGCCTTTGACTGCGGCACCACCTTCACACAGGAAATAAGGATCAACACAACAAAAATTAAAAGTATGATTCCAACAATTGCCCCCAGCATATTAAAGTTCCTCCTTTTTCTTTACGATCAGTTTCACTCCCTGCACACCTTCCACAGAGACTACCGTGTCCTTGGGGATCACTCCTTCAGGCTCATCTGTCCTGGCGGACCAGGTCTCCCCGTCCACCTCCACCAGTCCCTGACTCTTTATTGTGTCGATGGTCTCCAGGACCACGCCCTGGCGGCCGATCATGCTCTCTACATTGGTGCTCTGCCTCTTGTTGTTGAAATACTTCAGCGCTACAGGGCGCGTCAGCACAAGAAGCACAATGGACACCACCAGGAACAGCACGATCTGGACAGCCAGCCCGGCTCCCAGGATGCCGGCCAGAAAAGCGGCCAGCGCACCTGCCGCGAACCAGACCGTGGTCAGACCCAGCGTGGCGATCTCAATGATCAGAAGCACAATAAAGATGATGATCCAGTAAATCGGTGACATGCTTCTCCCTCCTTCTCTTCTATTCTGCTATACTGCTTTTATTTTCTTCTCCTCTGCCTGCCCGCCTCGAACATGAGCACTGTGGCGGCTATGGCGGCGTTCAGAGATTCCACTTCTCCTTCCATGGGAATGAGGATGTAGGTATCCGCCAGCTCTGCCACCTCCCGGCGCAGGCCGTTTCCCTCGTTTCCGATCAGAAAGGCGCACCCTCCGGTATAGTCTTCCCTGTCATAGTCCGTCCTTCCCTCCAGGTGAGCGGCGTAGGTCTGTATCTTCTTTTTCTTCATCTCCCTCAGCAGTTCCGGGAGGTCATCCACATACAGGCATGGCATCCTGTAGATAGAGCCCATGGTGGAGCGGATCGTCTTCGGATTGTACAGATCCACACAGTCCCGGCTCAGGAAGATCCCCGTGACGCCCGCTCCCTCTCCGGTGCGGACGATGGTACCAAGATTGCCCGGGTCCTGCAGATTGTCCAGGACCATGAGGAGCGGTTTCCGGCCCTCCTGATCCGGCTGCAGCAGCTCCTCACAGGACATCTCTTCTCTCCTTCGCACTACGCAGAGCACCCCCTGGGGCGTCCGGGTGTCAGACACATGGGAGAAGACCTGCTCTGAGAGCACCTCCGGGAAAACGCCGGCCTCGCCGGCCTTTCTGTCCACCAGCTCCCGCTCTTTTTCGTAAAATGCCTCCGACACATAGAGCTCCCGCAGCATGTCTCCGGGAACCTCCCGGAACATGCGCAGTCCCTCCGCAAGGAAGATCTGCTCCTCGTCTCTGGCCTTTCTCTTCTTTTTCAGAGTGACCAGTCTCTTGACTTTTTGGTTTGCCGTGCTTGTGATCATGCCGCCTTCTCTCTCCTGTAAAAATAAAACGGCTGTCCGCACAACTGTATCGCTGCGCAGACAGCCTGATAGATCAAATGAATCCCCTACATCTTGAACCGGTAGCCCACTCCCCAGATGGTCTCAATATACTGTGGATTAGCTGTATCCATTTCTATCTTCTCACGGATCTTCTTGATATGCACCGTGACAGTGGCGATATCTCCGATAGACTCCATGTCCCAGATCTCGCTGAACAGTTCATCTTTAGTATACACATGATTGGGGTGACTTGCAAGAAAAGTCAGCAAATCGAACTCCTTTGTCGTAAAATTCTTTTCCTCCCCGTTGACCCACACCCGGCGGGCTGTGGTGTCGATCTTAAGCCCGCGGATCTCGATGATCTTGTTGGCCTCCGCCGCGCTTCCCACAAGCCGCTCATAGCGGGCCAGGTGCGCCTTCACGCGGGCCACAAGCTCGCTGGGGCTGAAGGGCTTTGTCATATAGTCGTCCGCTCCCAGGCCCAGCCCGCGGATCTTGTCAATGTCGTCCTTCTTGGCTGACACCATGATAATGGGCGTATTTTTCTTGTCCCGCACCTGGCGGCAGATCTCAAAGCCATCCACCCCGGGCAGCATCAGATCCAGGATGAGAAGGTTGAAGTCTTCATTCAGGGCCTTCTCAAGCCCCGTCTCGCCGTCATTGGCCACTTCCACCTCAAATCCGCTCAGTTCCAGATAGTCTTTTTCCAGATCCGCGATAGCTTCTTCGTCTTCTACGATCAGTATCTTATTCATTTACCGGCACCTCCTGATATTTCCTGAGGACAAAATACATGGTCGTTCCCGTGCCTTCCCGGCTGGTGGCCCATATTTTCCCCCCGTGGTCTTCTATGATCTTTTTCACAACGGAAAGCCCGATCCCGCTTCCCCCTTTTGATGAGTTCCGGGATGCGTCCGTCCTGTAAAATCTCTCGAATATATTGGTCAGATCCTTGGCCGCAATGCCGCAGCCGTTGTCCTCCAGCTCCACCTGGACAAAGTCGCCCACGTCCTTGACCCGCAGGTTGATCTTTCCCTTTGGCTTATCTATATATTTCAGAGAGTTGTTGATGATATTATGGATGACTCTCTTGATCTGCTCCGCGTCCGCGATGACCCGCACGTCCTCCTCCACATAGTTGAAATAGCCAAACTCCACGCCCCTCTGCTCCAGCTCCAGAGCCAGATCCTCGGCGCAGTCATTAAAATAGTTGTTCACCGAGAGGGTGTCAAAATTGTAGGGTATGCGATTCGTGTCGATCTTGGAGTAGAAGGTCAGCTCATTGATGAGGGTGTCCATCTCTCCCGCCTTATTGTAGATCGTGCGGATGTATTTCTCCAGCTTCTCCGGCGTGTCCGCCACGCCGTCCATAATGCCCTCTGCATAGCCCTTGATGGTAGTCACCGGCGTTTTCAGGTCATGGGAGATATTGCTGATGAGCTCCTTGTTCTCCTTGTCAAAAGCCAGCTTCTCCTCTGTGTTGGCCTTCAGCCTCCTGCGCATCTCCTCAAAGTCACGGCACAGCTGTCCCAGCTCATCGTCTGTCTCCCACTTCATCTCGAAGTCCAGATTGCCCTCCTTGATATACTGGGCGGCCTGCTGCATCCTCCCGAGAGGCTGCATGACTGCACGGTAGATCCAGAGCACCAGCACTGCCGCCGTAAAGATCAGCACCAAACCGATGACGATCAGCACATCCACAGCAAATTCCCGAATTTCAGGGATCATATCTCCCACATCTGTCACAATAAAGGCGCTGCCGTCGGCCCCGTCACTGTACTGGAAATCAATCTGCTTTACCAGGATCTGCACATTCCCCCCAAAATACAGGCCCGCTTCAGAGGTAGTCTCTGTATTGCCGTAGGATGGCAGCTTTTCCAGTACCTTTTCCATTCGATTTACTTTTCCGCCCATGTAGGTAATGGTGTCATCTTTGCGCACAATAAGGCAGGACTTCTTGTCTGCCAGCATCTCATTAAATTCATTCAGATAGGTGGCGTCCTCCAGCTTATCCGGATTCGCCACAGCCTCCGCCCGCAGTTCGTGGCAGGGCTCCACGGTGAGCTGTCCCAGCACCTGTACCGGGTTGGTCAGCACTTCCACGGTGGTTCCCGTGAGGCCGTATGTCTTTTCAATGGAGCTGATCTGGTATCGTCCCAGCAAAAGGATGAACAGGGACGTCAGCACCACAGGCACCATGATAACTGTAAAAAATGCAATGATCAGTCGGGTTTTAAACTTCATAGCATAAACCTCCGATGTCATTTTAACATAAAAAGAGCGCTTTCCCAAAAAAGCGCTCATAAAATTTTATAAACTTTTTATAAATATATTTCGAAAAGCCTTACAGATATTTTTTCAACTCCTCCGCCTTGTCGGTCTTCTCCCAGGGAAGCTCCACATCTGTGCGGCCGAAATGTCCGTAGGCAGCTGTCTGTTTGTAGATGGGCCTTCTCAGATCCAGCATCTTGATGATGCCGGCCGGCCGAAGGTCAAAGTTCTCGCGGATCATCTCCACGATCTTCTCATCCTCCATCTTTCCTGTCCCGAATGTGTCCACCATAATGGAAGTGGGGTGAGCCACGCCGATTGCATAGGAAAGCTGGATCTCACACTTCTTCGCAATGCCGGCAGCCACGATATTCTTAGCCACATACCGGGCAGCATAGGCAGCTGAGCGGTCCACCTTGGTGCAGTCCTTTCCGGAGAAAGCGCCGCCGCCGTGGCGGGCCATTCCACCGTAGGAGTCCACGATGATCTTGCGGCCTGTCAGTCCGCTGTCCCCATGAGGACCTCCGATCACAAAGCGGCCTGTGGGGTTGATGAAGAATTTGGTCTCCCCGTCTGTCATACCCTCCGGGATCACGGCATCAAACACATACTTTTTAATATCCTCGTGGATCTGCTCCTGGGTCACTTCCGGATCGTGCTGGGTAGAAAGAACCACTGCCTCCAGTCTTGCGGGAACTCCGTTCTCATCATACTCCACTGTCACCTGGGTCTTTCCGTCGGGACGAAGGTAGGGAAGGGTTCCATCCTTTCTCACCTCTGCCAGCTTTCTGGCCAGCTTGTGGGCCAGCGCAGCTGAGTAGGGCATCATCTCCGGCGTCTCGTCTGTGGCATATCCGAACATCATGCCCTGGTCTCCGGCGCCGATGGCATCCAGCTCTTCCTCGGACATCTTGTGCTCTTTTGCCTCCAGAGCCTTGTCAACGCCCATGGCAATGTCGGATGACTGCTCGTCAATAGCAGTGATGACGCCGCATGTGTCTGCGTCAAATCCGTATTTTCCTCTTGTGTATCCGATCTCTCTCACTGTATCACGGACGATCTTCTGGATATCCACATAGGCGTTTGTGGTGATCTCACCCATAACAAGTACAAGTCCTGTGGTGGTACATGTCTCGCATGCCACACGGCTCATGGGATCCTGCTCAATGAGGGCATCCAGGATGGCGTCTGAGATCTGATCGCACATTTTGTCCGGATGGCCTTCTGTTACTGACTCAGATGTAAATAATCTTTTTTCCATAGTCCTCTCCTTTTCTTTTCTCCTGTTCATCTCCTGCGCATGTTGGAACGTGATCTTATATCCTGCCGGTATCCATTTTCTAAGTTCTCTGTCCGGTCTCTTTCTCTCCCCACAGGACAAAAAAGAAGTCCGCTTATCAGGAATAAGCGGACTGTTATACACACAACAAATCCTCTTATTGTTCGATCGCTCGCTCAGGTTGGCACCTTCCGTTGCCGGGGTTGCCGCAGCTTCACAGATCCTTTGTATCTCCACTGCTCTGAATAAGAGAAATTTTCTTTATTCTTTTATTTCTGTATCCCGTAAGATACTGTAGCTACTTTACACTCTTTTCTGCCGGAAGTCAAGCACTATTTTCTCTGCCGGCCCGTTCTCTTTCCAGCAGGTCCTCTAGCTCACTTTCAGCATGAACTTGCGGATCTCTTTCTCTGTGGATACCTTCTCGATGACAGCGCCCAGGCTTCTCAGCTTCTCCTCAAAGCGCTCGTAACCTCTCTGGATGTAGACAATGTCATCCACGATGGTGATCCCCTCTGCCGCCAGTCCTGCGATACACAGGGCTGCGCCTGCTCTCAGATCCGGCGCGCTCACCCTTGCGCCGGAGAATTTCTCCACGCCTTCAATGGTAGCGGAATTGCCTTCTATCTTCACGTTGGCTCCCATGCGGGCCAGTTCGTCCAGATATTTGAACCTGTTCTCGAAAATGCTCTCTGTGATGATACTTGTCCCCTCACACAGAGCCAGGGTTACACCGATCTGGGGCTGCATATCTGTCGGGAATCCCGGGTAGGGAAGCGTCTTTACATGCGTACATTTCAGTCCGCCCTTGGAGACTACTCTCACCGCGTCATCGAACTCCTCCACCTCGCATCCGATCTCCAGCAGCTTGGCTGTGGTGGCTTCCAGATGCTTGGGGATCACGTTCATCACTGTCACATCCCCCTGTGTGGCCGCTGCGGCAAACATAAATGTGCCCGCCTCGATCTGATCCGGGATGACAGAGTACTCTGTCCTGTGGAGCTTCTGTACGCCTCTGATACGGATCACGTCCGTTCCGGCTCCTCTGATGTTGGCTCCCATGCTGTTAAGGAAGTTGGCAACGTCTACAACGTGAGGCTCTTTTGCCACGTTTTCCAGGATGGTCAGGCCTTCTGCCATAGCGGCTGCCATCATCACATTGATGGTGGCTCCCACGCTGACCACATCAAAATAAATATGCTTTCCTACCAGCTTTGCAGCCTCGGCAATGATCTTTCCGTGTTCGATCTCCACGTCCGCTCCCAGGGCCCGGAACCCTTTGAGATGCTGGTCGATGGGACGGCTGCCGATATTGCAGCCTCCGGGAAGCGCCACTTCCGCGCGCTTATATTTTCCAAGAAGAGCTCCCAGAAGATAGTAGGATGCCCTGATCTTCTTGATATAGTCATACTCGATATCAACGCTTGTCACGCCTTTTCCGTTGATCTTCACTGTATGCCGGTCCACTCTGTGCACCATCGCGCCGATCCCCGCGATGGCGTCCAGAAGTACATTGATGTCATTTACATCCGGAAGATTATCGATCATTACAGTTTCATCGCTCATAATTGCCGCCGCAAGAATAGCAAGGGCCGCATTCTTTGCTCCGCCTATCTCCACTTCACCGACAAGCGGATTGCCGCCTTTAATAATATATTGTTCCATACTGCACCTCGATCACTCTCATTCTCCGCCCTCACCGGCGAAGCCCGACTTTCTTATATATTTTCAATCTGATTATACTCTTTATTATCTCTTGATCCCGCGTCAAAATTCATGGGAGACTTATCCTTATTCGGGACATTCTTCTTCCATCAACGCAAAATCTGCCTTCACCATTATATCACATATGTCGCACATGTAAAACATTTTTTACAAGTACGTAAAATTTCTGTAACATTTTACCATATAATGCGTCTGGCACGTATTATTTTTCTAAAACTTTTAAAACTTTACCAATTGTTTCTTCCAATGTCAACCCATCTTCGCAAATTGTAATATCTGCATATTTTTCAAAAAGAGCCCTGCGCTCCTCATACAATTCCCGGAGCGTCTGTCCATCCCGCAGAGCAACCCCTCTCTCATGGGGGTCTCCGATCCTCTTTTTTATCGTGTCATAGGACACCTGGAGATACACGATCTTTCCGATCTTTTTATAGTGTTCCATGGCGTTCTTGCAGTAGACCACGCTCCCTCCGGGCGAGATGATACTGTGCTCCGCCTCCACCTGGGCATTGATCCGGTCTTCCACCTCCAGGAACCCTTCCGTCCCGCGCTCCTTTATGATCTCGTGCAGGAGCTTCTTCTCCTTCTCCTGGATAAGAAGGTCTACATCCAGAAACCGGTAGCCCAGCCTTTTGGCCGCCACAACTCCTATCGTGCTCTTTCCGGCTGCCGGCATTCCGATAAAAATAATATTATCCATACTCCTCTCCTTCTCTCCTTGTACGTCTCCCCTTATGCAGCGCGTCTCCCCCGCACTGCGGTTTCGCATAGTCTTTCGCACATTATAGCATGGTTCCGGCGCTTTTGTCCACGGTTCATCTTCCGCAGGCCCTGCGCGGCATCATCTTTCCCAGGTCCTGCACGGTGTGTCTGCATGGTACGGCATCTGTCTTTATTATACTTCATTATATGCCGGAGGGCGCCAGGCTGTCACCGGGAGCCCCTGCCCCCTGCTGTGTCCGCTGCAAAGTCCGCCTGCGCCGGCGGCGGTAAAAGCAGAGCAGGAGAGCTTCAAAGGCGCAAAAGCCCTGATGCCCTCCTGCTCGTTTATTTTCATTATCTCCATCTCCGGCGTCCTCCAAGACGGCGGATCGCCGATCCGTGATCAGTAAAATTTTCTTTTATATTTTCTGTGGTCGCAGCGCCTTTTGCAGACTTCCTGGTACACCATGACCTGGATCAGCTCCCGCAGCCAGTCGCCCGGGTTCTCCTCCCCTTCCGCCATCCTGTCATAGATCCGTCCGCACATCAAGTGGAGCTGCAGCTTATCCGGGTACTCGTCGTAGAGCATGCTCCCCTCATATTCCATCCGGTCGCACTCATCTTCCACAAATGGCAGGGCCCGCTTTGCCGTGTCCGGGTACATGCTCTTCATGTACTCAAAGTCCCGCCTCTCTATCCTTTCATCGTCATATAACAGCGGCGTCGGATACGCCATATAGTAAGGTAATTTCCTTTCCATGCGCAACACACTCCCAGCAAAAAGTCCTTTCTACGTACAGCATATGCGCCCTTTTTTATTTTGTTACATTTGTTGTTTTTGGTCTAGCCACTTGCTGATCTGATCGTACATCTCATCAGCAAGTGGTTAGACCGAAACAAACCCGACAACTAGCCCGACTACATAATAAGGGGTTGTCGGTTAATACCGAATTTTAACCCCTGACATGCAAGGAAGAGACAA
>NZ_CAUGIN010000044.1:0-17380 GCF_959599685.1 Lachnoclostridium phocaeense | reverse complement strand
TGATCATATTTGAGATGATCATAAATATTTCCATCTACATCCCTCTTTCCACTGCTCACAGCTCTTTTACATCTCTTTTATGTATATGTGCCAATCTTGAAAACAATCTCAAAAAAGTCTATACTATTTACAGAAATTTTACACAGCAGAAGGTGATCTCATGCAGCATACAGCACAGAATACAAGCGATTTCAGCAAGGGGAGCGTGGCCGGAAATATCCTGAGGCTCGCCGTCCCCATGACCTGCGCGCAGCTCATCAACGTCTTATATAATGTGGTGGACCGGATCTACATCGGCCACATCCCCCACACCTCTACCCAGGCACTGACCGGAATAGGGCTCACCCTTCCTGTCATCACCATCATCACTGCCTTTGCCAACCTGTTCGGCACAGGCGGCGCCCCTCTTTTCTCCATTGCAAGGGGCGGCGGCGAGACGGAAAAGGCAAAAAAGATCATGGCAAACTCCTTTACCATGCTTCTTGTAAGCGGCCTGATACTGGCTGTCCTGTGCTATGTTTTCCGTCGTCCGCTGATGTACCTTTTCGGCGCCAGCGACGTGACCTATCCCTATGCGGACGCCTACCTCACCATTTACCTGTGCGGCACTCTCTTTGTGATGGTAAGCCTTGGCATGAACAACTTTATCAACGCCCAGGGGTTCGGAGTCACAGGAATGCTCTCCGTGTCTATCGGGGCTGTGCTGAACCTGGTCCTTGACCCTCTTTTTATCTTCGTGTTCGGCATGGGCGTCCGGGGAGCCGCGCTGGCCACCATCATCTCCCAGTTCGTCTCCGCTGTGTGGGTCTTCCATTTCCTCACCGGGAAGAAGGCGGTGATCACTCTGTCGCCCGCTTACATGAAACCGGAGCCGGCTGTCATAAAGAAAATTACCGGACTGGGACTGTCCGGCTTTATCATGTCCATCACAAACGGCTCTGTCCAGATCATGTGCAACGCCACCCTGCAGCGCTACGGCGGCGACCTGTACGTGGGCATCATGACGGTCATCAACTCCGTGCGTGAGATCATCACCATGCCCGCCAACGGGCTGACAAACGGCGCCCAGCCTGTCATGAGCTTCAACTACGGCGCCGGGGAATACAAACGGGTAAAATCGGCGATCAAATTCACCTCCTGGGCGTGTATTGTATTTTCCTTTTTCGCCTGGGCCCTTTTGTTTTTCTTTCCCCACTTTTTCATCCACCTCTTCAACAGTGACCCGGAGCTCATCGAGAAGGGCGTGCCCGCCATGCGCATCTACTTTGCCGGCATTTTTATGATGTCCCTGCAGTTTGCCGGTCAGTCCACAGCCGTGGCTCTCGGCCGCTCAAAGCAGGCCGTCTTCTTCTCCCTGTTCCGCAAGGTGATCATCGTGATCCCGCTCACCCTGCTGCTTCCGGCCGTAGGCGGCCTTGGCACGGACGGCGTGTTCCTGGCAGAGCCTATCTCCAATGTGGTGGGCGGTACAGCCTGCTTCGTCACCATGCTGCTGACGGTGTGGCCCATGCTGAGTCGGAAGGAGAAAGAGACCACCGAAAAGACAAAATAGAAGGAGGGCCCTCATGTCCTCCTTTTTCTATCCATCATCCTGCAGAAGATCACCGCCGCCCCGGTACTCGCCGCTGTGGCCAGTATCCCGACCCCTACAATGGCCGCCGGATTCACGCTCCCGTACTGGCTCCGGTAAGCGATCACATTTACCGGGATAAGCTGAAGAGAAGAAATATTGATGATCAGAAAGGTACACATCTCATTGCTGGCAATCCCCCGTTTCCTTGCAGGGCCTGCTGCCCGCCTTGATCTTCTGTCCTCCTCCAGATTTTCCAGGTCCGCCATAGCCTTAAGCCCGGCCGGCGTAGCCGCCCAGCCAAGCCCCAGCACATTGGCGATAAAGTTCGTTGCAATGTGTTCCCTTGCCGGATGTCCGGCCGGCAGCCCTGGAAAAAGGAACTTAAGCACCGGCGCCATCTGCCTTGTCAGCGACCGGATCAGTCCGCCCCTCTGGGCGATCTCCATAAGCCCTGTCCAGAAAGCCATCACCCCTGCCATGGTGATGCACAAAGTGATGGCCTCTCTGGATGAGTCCAGCGCCGCGTTCGTCACCTCCACAATATTTCCCGTACACGCCGCATACACGATGCCGACGATGATCATTCCCGCCCAGAGATAGTTCAGCATATCTGTTCCTCTGTAAAATTCGCCTTTGTATATCTTATGAAAAAAACGGGCGGATATACCGCCCGTCTGTTCGCTGTTATTCTCTTTTCACTTCCGCCTCGATCTCCTCTGGATCGATCTTCTGCTGTTTCAGCTTCAGATACACGATCTCGCGGAAGAGAGCGTAGACTACCGATACGATGGGGATAAAGATCAGCATCCCCACAACCCCCATCAGACTGCCGCCCAGGCTGACTGCTGCCAGTACCCAGATAGAAGGCAGCCCCACAGAATTGCCTACCACGTGGGGATAGATGAAATTCCCCTCGATCTGCTGCAGCACCAGGAACAACACAATAAACCCAAGCGCCTTGATGGGATCCACCATAAAGATCAGAAAGGCTCCGATGGCACATCCGATGAAAGCCCCAAAGATAGGGATCAGCGCCGTGAAGGAGATGACCACGCCCACCAGCAGCGCGTAGGGCATCTGGAAGAGCGTCATGGCAATGACAAACATGGTTCCCAGTATGATGGCCTCCAGGCACTGCCCTGTAAGAAAGCTGGAAAAAGTGCTGTAGGTCAGTGAGAATACCTCCAGCGCCGCCTCCGCCCTGCCTCTTGGGATAAATGCATAGAGCACTTTTCTTACCTGCACGTTCAGCTTCTCCTTCTGGAGAAGGATATAGCAGGCAAACACAAAAGCGATAAAGAATGTAGTCACTCCGTTTATGATACTGCGTGCCACCGTGATGGTGGAGTCCAGCATATTGCCGGCGCCGCTGCTGAAGAAGGACATCCCCACTTCCATGATCCGGTTCCAGTCAAAGTCCAGGTTCGCCAGCCACTGGCTGATCTGGGCGTTGTCCCGGAATATATCCTCCGCCCACTTCTGCACCCGTGGGATAAAGTCCTGGATGCTGTTTCCCAGCGTCACAAGCGTACTCCCAAGCTGCGGGATCAGCACCAGCATGACAAGCGCCACAACGCCGATGACAAGCAGGATCACAGCCACCATGCTTAAGGGCCGGGCTGCCTTTTTCATAAATTTACTCTTCTCTGTCACGTTCGGAGGGAACAGATGCCTCTGTATGAAGTTCATGGGAACATTCAGCACAAAGGCAAAGGCTCCTCCAAGAATAAACGGAAATGTCACACCAAAGACGAACTCGATCGCTGAAAACACTACGTCATACTGCCACAGGCAGACAACAAGCAGCGCCGTGAAAATAATAAGTCCTCTGATCTTTTTGATGTTTTCCCTATTTAAGTCCATTTTACTTCCTCAGTTTCTTTAAGAGCTGGATGATCGGCAGGTTCAGAAGCGCAAGTCCATACACGATCAGGAGGTGTGCTCCGTCCAGTGTCTGTACGTTGAACAGGTTGTGAAGTCCAGGGATCATCAGAACGCCTGTGATCAGAAGAAGTCCAAGTACAAATGCACCGATCAGATATACGTTATTGAAAAATCTGTTTGTAAAGATAACCGGTTTGTTTGATTTACAGTTAAATCCATGCACAAGCCTGGATGTACACAGCGTGCCAAAGGCCAGAGTGCTTCCAAGCAGGCTGCCGCCCTCGTTGAGTCCGATCAGGAATGCGGTGGTAGTCATGGCGCCGATGCACAGTCCCTCCGTGCCGATCCGGAGCAGGTAATCCTTTGTCAGGATAGACTCATTAATCGGCCTCGGCTTCTCTGACATCACGTCCTTCGTGTGAGGCTCAAGTCCCAGTGCGATAGCCGGGAGACTGTCTGTCAGAAGGTTGATGAACAGAAGATGTACCGGTGCAAATGGAACCGGAAGTCCCACGATAGATGCAAAGAGCACGGTGAGGATAGCTCCAAAGTTGCCGGATAACAGGAACTGGATGGAAAGCTTGATGTTCCTGTACAGGTTACGCCCGTTCTCCACCGCTTTTACAATGGTTGCAAAGTTGTCGTCAGTCAGTACCATGGCGGCCGCATCCTTGGAAACCTCTGTTCCTGTGATACCCATGGCCACGCCAATGTCGGCCTGCTTCAGAGCCGGCGCGTCATTGACACCGTCTCCTGTCATGGCAACAATGTTGCCTCTGTCCTGCCATGCCCGGACAATACGGATCTTGTGCTCCGGTGACACACGGGCGTACACGGAAATCTTCGGAACAAACTCCTGCAGCTCCTCGTCTGTCATGTCCTCGATCACAGCGCCCTCGCAGGCCTCGGACTCGTCCTTCAGGATCCCGATACGCTTTGCGATAGCTGCCGCTGTCACCTTGTGGTCGCCTGTGATCATGATCGGCTTGATACCAGCCTGGATACACTCCTCGACAGCCGCCTTGGACTCCTCTCTGGGCGGATCCATCATAGCCACAAGGCCGAGGAATGTAAGATCATTTTCATCTTCCAGGGTAATCTCCCTGTCCTCTTCGATCTCTTTATAGGCAAAGGCAAGCACCCGGAGGCCGTCCCTGGAGAACTCCATGTTCTGGGCCTCGATCCGGGCTTTCTGCTCCTCTGTCATGGGCTCTACTGTCTCGCCGAGGCGGATATGAGTCATCCTTGTGAGAAGGACATCCACAGCTCCCTTGACAACCATGGTGTGCTTTCCATCGAGGATATGGGCAGTGGACATGAGCTTTCTGTCGCTGTCAAATGGGATCTCTGATTTTCTCTCATATACATCCCGGACCTCCAGCGCCTCTCTTCCCAGCTTGCTTCCCAGGTTGATGAGGGCTGTCTCTGTGGGATCGCCGATCTCCTGTCCGTCTGTATTGGTAGAGTCATTGCAGAGGATACTGTAGTTCAGAAGACGTTCCTGGTTGGCATCGTTAAGATCGATCTGAGCCACCGGGATCCTCTTTCCGTCCACATAGTAATCTTCCACTGTCATCTTGTTCTGTGTCAGTGTACCTGTCTTATCGGAACAGACGATGGACACGCTTCCCAGTCCCTCCACTGCCTGGAGCTTGCGGATGATAGCGTGCTCCTTGGCCATCTTCTGTGTACCGAAGGAAAGCACGATGGTGACGATAGAGCTTAAAGCCTCCGGGATTGCTGCTACCGCAAGGGCAACTGCAAAGAGGAAAGCATCTCCCGGCTGGTCTCCTCTGAAAATGCTGATGCCGAACAGGATCGCACAGAAAATAATGATCAATATTGAAAGTTTCTTTCCGAAATCGTCCAGATTTACCTGGAGCGGTGTTCTCTTCTCAGATGTATTTTTCAGGAGGCTTGCGATCTTGCCCACCTCTGTGCCCATACCGATGTCGGTGACCTCGTAGGCCGCCCGCCCGTAGGTGACAAAGCTCCCCGAGAACACCCGGTTTGTCTGGTCTCCCAGAGCCGCTCCCTCGGGCACCTCGTCCAGAGATTTCTCAACAGATAAACTCTCTCCTGTCAGCGCGCTCTCATCCACTTTCAGGCTGGCACATTCCACCAGCTTTCCGTCAGCGGGCACACAGTCTCCTGCCTCCAGGAGTACACGGTCTCCGATGGTGACCTCTCTGGACGGGATCTGCTTTAACACGCCGTCACGGATGACCTTTGCCTCCGGTGCGGACATCTGCTTCAGACTGTCCAGAGACTGCTCCGCCTTTAAAGTCTGTACTGTACCCAGGATCGCATTCATAGTGATAACGACAAGGATAACGATGGCACTCTCAAAATCTCCCAGAAATCCGGACACAATGGCTGCCACGATCAGTATGATGACAAGGAAATCTTTATACTGCTCCAGAAAAATCTGCAGCGTGCTCTTCTTCTTCCCCTCCACCAGCTCGTTAAAACCATATTTTTCCTGGTTTTGTCTGGCCTGCTCGCTTGTTAACATAGCATTTCTCCTCTCTTCATTTGCATTTTCATCTGCAGTAAAAGCCTTTTTTATATAAAAGGAAACATTAGATACAATTTCCTGTGCAATAAAAAAGAGGCCTTTATTGCATACGATCTGTTATGCAATAAAAGTCTCACTGTTTCATTACGATACGGATGAGTATTCATCGTATTGACGATATCGCAAACATGCGCCATATCTGCACATGCCAGTTACTCCCTTTTATCTACAAAAACAAATATAAACGATATTTTCTGTTGTGTCAACCATTATTTTTTCCAGAAAATGTATCAGCTATACGAAAACGCTCCCCAAAAAGAAAGGCGGACACACATCCAAGGATCGCTCCCTGGAGGCATGTCCGCCTGTTTACTTCTTCATAATATTATGTACCTTGTCTGTCTACATCTCAGCAGGTGCCGGCACGCTGGGGTCAACCTTGTAGCGCGCCCAGCCCTCCGGCGAGTAGATGCCAAGCTGCTTCTTCTGCATCAGCTTGTCAAAGAACGCTGTGATGAACGGGCAGAGGAACAGGGTGACAACAGATGCTGTGGCGCACTGTGCTGTGGCCATGTCCACGTACTGAGCCATGGACGGGTCCGCCTCGCCTACTGCCGCAGGTGTCATGGCAGAGTTCAGGGCTGTCGTGCCGATGGCAGCGCCCATCGCGTTTCTCTCCTTCTTCGGAAGAAGGATGTTGTTTGTGAAGAAGAAGATGACTGCTGTTGCCGCGGATACAAGGCCAAGGATGATACCGGCCGCTCCGGCGGTCACGATGGTATTGATATCTGTCTGCGCTCCGATGGGGATCGTCATGAAGAAGGTGACGATCGGCTGCGCTGTCGCACAGGCCTTTCTGAAGCCTGCGTCCAGGTTGCCCCAGATGAAACCGATGAGCAGCGGAACAAGCACTGCGACAAAGGAATTGAAGGGGATGGATGCAAGTCCTGTCGCGCCCAGGGCTACCAGGGTGAAGAACGGTCCGTCGTTCAGGGACAGGATGGAGATGGCTCCTGTGTCTGTCGCGTTACCGAACTGAGAGGACAGGGAGATGTACAGGGACCCGTTTGAGTTCGTGATGGTCGCAATCCACACGAAGGGGGCAATCCCAAGGAAGCCTTCCGGCCCGCATACAGCACTCACGATCATACCGATGGCCACGCCGAGAAGGAACTTGGTTGCTGTCAGTGTCACGCCCTTGTACAGAGGCATACCAACCTGCTTTACATTGATGGCAGATCCGCAGACGATGAGGAAAAAGCCCATCATACAGGAATTTCCTTCATAGAACAGAGCTGTCACATAGCCGCCTATCTCAAATACCTGAGGGCAGAACGTAGCCAGCAGTACGGCGATCAGCAAAGGTACAATAATAAGCCCGCCCGGCAGGTTTTTCATCTTGTTCAGCAGGTCCAGATCCTTTGGCCTGTTCTCCTGAACAGCGTTGTTATTTTCTTTCATGTTTTCTCCTCCTTTAAAACAAACAATTCCAGACTATTTCTGAGGCTTGCCAAGTATCGCAAACATATTTCTCTTATAGCTCTCTACCCCTGGCTGGTCGAATGGATTGATGGCTCCTATATAGCCGCTCACTCCGCAGGCGAACCAGAAAAAGTAGAACAGCTGTCCCAGCGTATATTCATCCTGTCTGGGAAGGTCTATGCGCATGACGGGGACACCGCCCTCCTTATGAGCCGCGATGGTTCCCTCCATTGCCGCTTTGTTGACAAAATCTACGGTCTTATGGGCCAGATAGTTCAGTCCGTCCAGGTCCTCCTCCTCAGCGGGTATCTCCACTGTGCGGGAGGATTCCTCCACATTCAGCACTGTCTCGATCAGGATCCTTGCCCCGTCCTGCATGTACTGCCCCATGGAGTGAAGGTCTGTGGTCAGGTCCACTGCTGCCGGGAAGAGTCCCCTCTGGTCCTTCCCTTCGCTTTCCCCGTACAGCTGCTTCCACCACTCGGACACGTAGTGGAGGCTTGTCTCGTAGTTGGCCAGCACCTCCACTGCCTTCCCCTTTCTGAGAAGGATATTGCGGCAGGCCGCGTACCGCACAGAAGGATTTTCTTCATAAGAGGCTTCCATGATCCGCTTTCTCATGTCTGCCGCTCCCTCGAGGAGAGCGTCCACATCCGCCCCTGACACGGCGATGGGCAGAAGCCCCACTGCGGTCAGCACAGAGTATCTGCCTCCCACGTCGTCCGGGATGACAAAGCAGGTGTACCCCTCCTTGTCCGCCATCTTTTTCAGCGCTCCGCGCTGTCTGTCCGTAGTGGCATAGACCCTTTTGGCCGCCTCCTCCTTCCCGTATTTTTCCTCCAGCTTCTTTTTAAAGATGCGGAAAGCTACCGCGGACTCTGTGGTTGTCCCTGATTTGGAGATCACATTGATGGAGAAATCCTGATCGCCGAGAATGTCCATCAGATCCGCCAGGTATTTGGAGGAATTGGAATTTCCGCAGAAATAGATTTTCGGTGTCGTCCTCTCGTCGTCGGAGAGGCTGTTGTAAAAGCTGTGGTGTAAAAACTCAATGGCTGCCCTGGCTCCCAGATAGGAGCCGCCGATGCCGATGACCAGCAGCACCCGGGAATCATTCTGGATTTTCCTGGCCGCCTCTTTGATCCTGCGCAGCTCCTCTTTATCATATTGCTCCGGAAGGTCCATCCATCCGAGGAAGTCGTTTCCCGCCCCCTCCCGCTTCATGAGGCGCTCTTTGGCCGCCTCCGCGGTGGCCTGAAAATTTTTAAATTCTTCGTCAGAGATCCAGTCTCTGACTCCCTCATCCACAAACTGTATTTGTTCCTTCATGACACTCGCTCCTTCTAACGCTTCTTCTGGCTGTTCCTCTAACTATTGACCACGTTGATCGGCTTTCCCTCTGCATACGCCTTCAGGTTGTCATACGCGCAGTCCATGATTCTCTGCCTGCTTTCCTTGGGCGCCCAGGAAATGTGGGGTGTGATGATGCAGTTTTTCGCCTTCAAAAGCGGATTGTCCCCCTTGATCGGCTCTGTGGAAACGACGTCCAGTCCCGCCGCGGCAACCTTTCCCGTATTCAGGGCGTCCGCCAGGTCCTGTTCTACTACCAGCGGTCCCCGGGAATTATTGATCAGGATGACCCCGTCCTTCATTTTGGCGATGCTTTTTTTATTGATGATGCTCTCGGTATCCGGGAAGAGCGGACAGTGGAGCGCGATCACATCCGACTGCGCCAGCAGCGTGTCCAGATCCACATACTCCGCGATCTGTTTTCCCGCCTCGTTCGGGTAAGAGTCGTAGGCGAGCACGCGCATGCCAAGCGCCTTCGCCAGCCTGCCGGTAGTCTGGCCGATGCGGCCAAATCCAATGACTCCCATCGTCTTGCCGTCCAGCTCGATAAGAGGATAGTCCCAGTAGCACCAGTCCTCACAACTCTCCCATTTTCCCTCATGTACGGTCCGGTCGTGATGCCCGACATGATGGCATATCTCAAGCAGCAGCGCAATGGCAAACTGCCCCACTGACGCTGTCCCGTATGTGGGCACGTTCGTGACTGGTATGCCTTTTTCCTTTGCGTATGTATGATCCACGACGTTGTAGCCAGTGGCCAGCATGCTGATCATGCACATACCCGGGCAGGCGTCGATGACCTTCCTGGAGACAGGCGTCTTGTTGGTAAATACCACCTCCGCGTCACCGATCCTTCTGATGATCTCCTCCTCGTCGTCCACCGGAGTCCTGTCATATACAGTCAGATCACCAAACTCCCTCAGCTTATCCCAGCTCAGATCGCCGGGATTTTCTGTATATCCGTCTAATACTACAATCTTCATTCAGCCAAACTCCCTTGATCGATCCTGTAAAGGTCCTTTATTCTCGGATACAGGTTCGTGTAGACCTGGTATCCCTTTTCATAGGCGTCCTTATTCTCGTCACTGCTTCTGATCACCTTGTAAACGGTCTTTTTCACCTTGTCGGACGCCTCCACTGCATCCCTGTATATTCCGGCTCCCACTCCGGCCAGCAGGGCCGCTCCCACCGGCGCCGTGTCGTTCATATCCAGGATCTCGATATCCTTTCCTGTGATATCCGCCTTGATGTGGGCCCACAGCTCGCTCTTGGCTCCGCCTCCTATGGAGGAAAAGCCTGTCATCCTGTGGCCGGTCACCCGCTCCGCAATCTCACAGAGCTGCCGCAGGCCGTAGCCGCAGCCTTCCATGACCGCACGGTTAAAATCCTTTCTGGAGCTTCGCAGGGACACGCCGAAAAACACCCCTCTTGCGTAGGAATCCCACACCGGGCTTCTCTCTCCCTGCATATAGGGAAGGAATACAATTCCACCCGCTCCCGGCTCTGACTGGGCAGCCTCCTCATTCATCAGCATAAATGCGTTCTGATTGCTGCCTGCCGCCTTCTCATTCATGTCGCTGCAGAATTTATCCCTGAACCACTGGTAGGCAGCCCCCGTATAGGACATGGCTCCCTGGTAGATCCAGGTGCCCCTCACCACATGACAGCGGTTGATAAAGCTCTCGTCAAAATTGGGCTTATCCACGCAGATCGTCAGGACATCCGTGGTCCCCACAGACTCGCAGGCGTCCCCGTTTGCCTTTACCCCGGCCGCAAGAGTGGCGCAGGGTGTATCGGCTCCGCCTATCACGACAGGCGTTCCCTCCGGGATACCCATCCTGATCATCTCCTTGTTGATAAGACCTCCCACGACATCTGCGGAGTCCATCAGCGGCGGCAGCTTCTCTTTGGGGATCCCTATCTTTTCGCAGAGGTAATCCGACCACTGGCCGTCGTGCCCCTTCACCGTCTCAAACAGATTGGTGTAGGAGGCGTTGGAGTAATCAATGGCATAGTTCCCTGTCATTTTCTGGGCCATGACCGTATTGACATGGCCAAAGTATTTTGTCTTCTCGTAGATATCCGGCAGATTTCTCTTGATCCAGAGCATGGAGGTTCCTGAATGAGCCCCGGACATGCACTTGTTGGCCGTGATCTCAAAGAGCTTCTTCTCTCCCACTGCATCAAGGATGATCTCAGCCTCCTTTGTGCTTCTCCTGTCAGAATAAATAATAGGATCTACAAGGATCTCCCCGTCTTCACCAAACGCGGCCAGCCCCGGACAGAGGCTTGAGATTCCTATTCCGGCGATCTTTCCAGGATCGATCCCCTTTCCCTCGAACAGGAGCCTCATACACTTCAGATAGGCCTCCCACATATCCTCCGTGTCAATCTGCACATAGTCCGGTTTTGGCGTGATCAGACGGTAAGAGCTGCTGCTGATGCCCAGCAGATCAGCATTTTTGTCGATGATGGCCACTTTGATACTGGTCGTTCCCACATCGACGCCGAGTAAATATTCTTTTTCCATACAACATCCCGCCTGTAAAATTATCCTTTAAAACTTAAAACTGATTGTGTCTGATTAAAACTGATCGTAATTCTTGTCGTTCTCAAGCTGTGCCAGCAGCTCCTTTGCCTCTTTTACGCTGTATCCCTCGTGGATCATATATCTCAGGGCGATGACAAGGGCCGTTACATCCTTGTAATCCCACACAAAGCGTCCCATTGTGACTCCGCCTACTCCGCAGTCCATGGCGTCTCGTGTCATCTGGAGATAGTCATCCAGCGTCTTGCAGGCATCGCCGCCCTGGATCACCACGCGGAAGGAGGAGGGCACGCAGGCGATGACCTTTGCCATGCTGTCAGGGTCTCCTGTATAGGTTGTCTTTACAACGTCCATTCCAAGCTCGCAGGCGCTTCTCACGCAGTAAGCGATATTCTCCCATGCAGTCCTCTTGTCAGCCGGAACGCTCTCTCCCTTGGGATAAACATGTCCGATCAGAGGCATGCCCATCTTGTCGCAGTAGTCAGACACCTCTCCGATACGCTCGAACTGCTCGTTCTGGAAATCGCCCAGTGTCATGGCTCCCATAGATACAGCGTCAGCGCCCATTCTGATGGCGGCGTCCACAGACCCGAATACAATGTCGTTTGTCGGAGCTGTGGGAGAGTAGTTGGAGATTTTCTGCAGTACGGAAATTCCGGATCCAACGTGAGGTCCCCAGCATCTCTCCTGGATTCCCTTTGTCATTGTCATAGCGTCCGGTCTTCCGGCAACAATCTTGTCAATAGCTCCCTGGATATCATGGATACCAGTCATCGGTGCAATTCCCCTTGAAATTGCGTGGTCCACTGTGATCGCCATCATCTTATTGCTCTTCGAATTAACAAGTCTCGCAAGTCTTACTTCTTTTCCCATCATTGCCATTGTTCATACACTCCTTTTTATATCTCTTATCTGGATTTATAAATTGTTCTGTTTATTATGGTTCGATCTCTACCTTCAGGTCTGCTCCGCTCTTTACAGCCTCGTACGCCTTCTGAAAATCTTCTATTTTAAATACATTTGTGATGATCGGCTTCATATCTACCGCTCCGCTCATGACCATCTGGGCCGCCTCCTGGTAGTCCTGGCGCCGGTAAGCGCTGGAGCCGCACATCCTGATCTCGCCGTAGTGGATCAGGTTCGGGTCTATCTCTGCCTTCACGCCCTTTGTAAATCCGGCGAACAGGCAGATGCTTCCATTCTTTCTGACAAGCTCAATGCTTGGATTGACCAGAGCCGGGATACCGATGGCGACAATGACAACATCCGCTCCCACGCCGTTTGTCTCGCTCATCACGATCCCCTTTAAATCTTCATTCGCTGAGTCCACAACGATATCCGCTCCGCACTCAAGAGCCTTGCCGCGGCGGAATTCATTCAGCTCACTGACGATGACCTTCCGGGCGCCTGCTGCCTTTGCCAGCAGGGTGTGCATCAGTCCGATAGGACCTGCCCCCACGATCACAACCACATCGTTGAATTTCACCCCTGCGTTTCTCTGTCCTCTCAGACAGCAGGAGAGCGGTTCGATCAGGGCTCCCTCGCCATAGGAAATATTGTCAGTAAGTTTTACTACATTTCCACCCTTGATAGCCACCTCCGGAATAAACACATACTCCGCAAATCCTCCGTCAAACTCGTAGCCAATAGCCTGCCTGTGGAGACATACATTGTCGTGACCGCTGATGCACATCGCGCAGGTGCCGTCCGGGATCACATTCTCCACGGCGACTCTGTCGCCGACAGAGTATCCCTCAACCTCTGCCCCGACCTCGCAGATCACACCGCTGATCTCATGCCCGATGATGTGTCCGTAGCGCACATCCTTCGTCTTTTTCCCTTCAAGAATCCTTATATCTGTGCCACAGATTGCTGTCCTCTTCATCTCCAACAGCATATCTCCCGGACCGATCTGCGGCTTCGGATAATCTTCCACTGCAGCAAAGTCATTGGGGCCGTTTAAAACTACTGCTTTCATGCTTCTCCCTCCTGTATATGTATTTCATCTGTAATTGATACTAGCATAAATGTAGTAATTTTACAACATTATTTTTAGACTTTTACTATTGTGCACAATTTACGTCTCCGCTTTTTGTGCATTTCACCTATTATTTGTAGCTTTCTTAATGCTTTTCACTATTTTTAGATTTAGTTTTTTTACTTTTTCTAGGCATAAAAAAAGAGACACTACAAAATTTATGTTGTAGTGTCTCTTTTAAAGTCTTATTCCTTGTCAGAAGAAGTCGAAAGACGCGTGGCGCTCATCGCCTCCAGCGACCTGTCGTAATTGCGGAAGGCCATGATCGCCACCAGGCAGTCAAGCACAGCGAGCTGTGCCAGTCTCACGCTGAAGGACTCTGACTCAAAGATCGTCTTCTCACTCACTGTGTACAGGCTTAAATCTGCCTGTTCCTCCAGAAGATTCTTCGCTTTGGTCGTCAGAGTGATGACCCGGGCCCCGTTTCCATGTGCGATTTCCACTACATGGGCCGTATGTCTGTTGCCCCCGGAGGCAGAGATCGCAAGGAGGACATCTCCTTTTCCCAGAAGCGAAGCTGTCATAAGCTGCAGGTCCTTGTCTTCGTTTACCAGGGAAAACACGCCTATCTTCAGGAGCTTGTGCTGCAGATCCTTTGCGACGATACTGCTTCCCCCTGTCCCTACGATCATAATGCGCCTGGCGGAAAGCATATCCGCCGCCGCCTGTTCGACCACTTCCACATCCATCTCCATGCTGGTCTGCTGTAGCGCGGAATTTTCTATGGAAAAAATCTTGCTGCATATTTCTGAAGGGCTGTCCTGGGCCGTCAGGCTGGAATTATAGAGTCTGGGTGCGGGCACACTCTCCAGCGCAGCGTTGATCTTATATTCCTGAAACCCCACATAGCCGATGCTTTTGCAGAAGCGGACAATAGACGCATCGCTGACGCCTATCTCTTCCGCCAGCTCCAGCAGTGTACTGTGCAGTGTCTTTTCAAAATTTTTCAAAAAGTAGTCGGCGATCTTTCTCTCCGCCTTCTTAGTGTGCTCCCCCTCCAGCTTTTCGATCAGCCTCTCTTTACATCCCTTTTTATCGTTCATGGTCTACCACCTCATTTTATTTATATCCTGACGCCTTTTCCTGTTTACTGAAGCTGTATCACCTGGCTGTCCTTCTCTCCGCTGGCTGACAGGAAATCAGAAATCTCCACCGTTATATCGGACATGTCTGTGAGGGAGAAGACCTCACATGCCTCTGAGCTTCCTCCGGGCTGGACCTCATTGCTGTAGTTGTTCATCTGGTCGTTGATTTCTGAGGTGATAGCCCGCTCGCAGGACACTCCGTTCTGGAATACCTGTAAATAGGATACCGCCGCCGGGGAGAGATTCTGCTCCCCGGTGTTTGTGAAGGTGTAGTATACGTACACACAGGGATTTCCCTCATAGTCGCCCCCGGTCTCCGTTCTGGTCAGAGTGATATTATAGCCGGTTCCGCTAAAGTTGATGACGCCGTCATCCCCGGCTCCCTCATCCGATGCTCCCTGGTTACCTGAGGTCGTATCCGTACTGCCTCCGTCTTCACTTCCCCTTGAGGACATCGCTGTGAATCCCACAATGGCCGCAACGATCAGCACCGGAACAAGGATGGACAGGATGATGTTGGCTTCTCTGCACAAAAACAGGAAAAGCAGATGCAGGGCGCCAAATACAGCCGCCAGCACCGACCATATGGCCAGATCAGCATAGCTTCCCACATTGGCGGCCCCCAGCAGTGCGCCGACTGTGTAAAATACAAAGGGAACGATGAAGGCAGGCACACTCTCTTTTTTCCTCATGCAGATGGTCACGATACCGCCTATCATCATCATGAGGGCAAGGATAAATCCCGCGCTTCCGCTGGCCTCCCCGTTTGCCGACAGGATATTTCCCAGGCCGGCCGCGCATGACTGCAGCGTGATGAGCAGGAACAATATGACCGATATGATCCCTATGATCAGACGGAAGGTCTTAAATCTCTCCGACGGCTCCTCTCTTCCCGTTCTCTGCGCCTCCGGCCTCTTTGACCTCGGTCTTTCCTCTCCCGGACGCTCCGCCCTTTCGGCTGTCTTCTTCCTGGGCTTAAAACGCTTCTTACAGTTCCGGCACAGCATGTATTCCGGATCCTTTTTGCTCCGCACTAATTCCCCACCACATATTGGGCATTTCATTTCTCTTTTGCTCCCTTCCTCATAATCTCTCAGAGTTGTTATTCTCCCGGTCTTTTTATAGTACCACACTGCCCATAAAAAGTAAATTTCCTCCCGGTTGACAATCCCCTTCTCTTTCCTTAGAATATAAGGGATGAGAGTGTGGAAACTGAGGTTTTTTTAATGAAACGTGAAAAATTTTCTTCCCGGCTTGGCTTCGTTCTCATAAGTGCCGGGTGCGCCATCGGACTTGGAAACGTATGGCGCTTTCCTTATATCACGGGACAGTACGGGGGAGCTGCGTTCGTGATCATCTATCTTATTTTCCTTGCCATCCTTGGGCTTCCCATCATGACAATGGAATTCTCTGTGGGACGGGCCTCGCAGAAGTCCGCCGCCAGATCCTTTGAGGTTCTGGAACCTGCCGGAACCCGGTGGCACTGGACCAAACTTGTTCCCCTTTTAGGCAACTATATGCTGATGATGTACTACACCACTGTAGGCGGATGGACCCTGGCCTATTTCTGGAAAATGATTTCCGGCAGTATGGATCATCTGGACACCGCCCAGGTTGGGAACGCATTCAATGAACTTCTGTCTGATCCTGCTCAGCAGGTGGGCTGGATGCTGGCTGTCACAGTTATCGGATTTCTCATCTGCTCCCGCGGTTTAAAAGGCGGTGTGGAAAAGGTATCCAAGTACATGATGAGTCTTTTATTTGTCATCCTGATCGTACTTGTCATCCACAGCTTTTTCCTGGACGGAGCAAAGGAGGGACTTTCCTTCTATCTTATACCGGACTTTAAGTCTGCGCTTGAAAATTACTCCCTGGGAGAGATCCTGTTTGCTGCTCTCGGGCAGTCCTTTTTCACCTTAAGTCTCGGAATAGGCGCGCTTGCAATTTTCGGAAGCTATATTGATAAACAACACTCTCTTGTTTCCGAAAGTGTAAATGTCGTACTTCTGGACACAACGGTGGCATTTTTATCCGGTCTTGTTATTTTCCCGGCCTGCTTCACTTACAACGTGGACGCCGGAAGCGGACCAGGCCTGATCTTCGTGACGCTGCCCCAGACATTCAGCGAGATGGCTGGCGGACGCCTGTGGGGCGCTCTGTTCTTCATGTTCCTGGCATTTGCAGCACTGACCACTGTCATTGCAGTATTTGAAAATATCATTGCCTTTGCCATGGATTTTGGATGGACACGTAAGAAGGCTGTCCTTGTGAATATTGTAGCTATTATGATCCTCTCTCTGCCCTGTGCCCTAGGATTCAACGTACTCAGCGGCTTCCAGCCTTTCGGCGCAGGGACAACCGTGCAGGATCTGGAAGACTTCATCCTGTCCAACACACTTCTTCCTCTTGGCTCCCTTCTGTACCTTCTGTTCTGTACAAGCCGGTACGCCTGGGGCTGGGACAGTTACTATGAAGAGGTGAACAGCGGAAAAGGCCTGAAACTTCCCAGGTGGACAAAAGGATATCTGACTTATGTCCTTCCACTTATCATTATCTTCATACTGATCCAGGGATTTATCGAGAAACTGGGCTTCCCGGCAAACTATCTTCTGCCTGCCCTGTGCCTGATCTATCCTCTATACCTGCTTTTACAGGCACGGATCGTGTATAAGAAAAAAGAGTAAAAACAATAAGAGTAAAAAGAAAAATCAGCACTGCAAATGCAGTGCTGATTTTTCCTCTCATTCCATGAGCGTGCGGGGATTCGAACCCCGGACAACTTGATTAAAAGTCAAGTGCTCTACCACCTGAGCTACACGCCCATATACAAATTTTAGAAAAAGAAAGTGCCCAGAACCGGAATCGAACCAGTGACACGAGGATTTTCAGTCCTCTGCTCTAC
>NZ_CAUGIN010000043.1:0-17527 GCF_959599685.1 Lachnoclostridium phocaeense | reverse complement strand
AGAGCATCTGCCTTACAAGCAGAGGGTCATAGGTTCGAGCCCTATAGGCCCCATTCATCTCAAGAATTCCATATGAGATATGCCGCAGTGGCGGAACTGGCAGACGCACAGGACTTAAAATCCTGCGGGACTAACCTCCCGTACCGGTTCGATTCCGGTCTGCGGCATTTGTATGAAGTGCTTCAAACCCTTGTAAGTAAAGGGGTTGAAGCATTTTTCGTTTTACGCAGAAGTTGTACAAGTTTGTTCGGATTCTCCTTTGCAAATTTTCCAGAAACACTGACAGGTTGACATTTGCCGGTAGACAGATTAAAATGTCAGTTGATTTTGAAAAGGAAAAAGCTGGTGTGAAGTGAATATGCAGACATTGACACAGAAAGAACTGAATCAACTGCTCAGGCGGTATGATGAATGGCTCCGGAATGATGCGGCCGGGAAGAACCCTGTTTTTGCCGGAATGGATCTGTCCGGGCTGGAATTGAAAAAAGTAAATCTCTATCATGCAGACTTCAGGGGATGCAATCTGAAGGGCTGCTCTTTCAGGTATTCGGATCTCGGGTATGCGAACCTGGAGGGGGCGGATCTGACAGGAGCGGATTTAAGAAACGTCAATCTGTTCCGGGCAAATTTACGACACGCTGTCCTTTCCGATATCTGTGTCAATGAGTGCAATATGTTCTATTTTTCGGTCTGTCCCAGTGAGGGCAGCTTTATCGGGTATAAGAAGGCGGTGGCGGGCCAGCGGTGTGCTATTGTCAAGCTCTATATACCGGAAGATGCAAAGCGCAATTCTGCCACCTCCTACCGCTGCAGGGCGGACCGGGCCAGAGTGCTTGAGATCGTGGATGAGACTGGAAAGGTTCTGGACCGGGCCTGGTCCGGAAGGGATGAGACATTTGTCTATGAGGCCGGGAAATGGCTGGAAGTCGCGGACTTTGATCCGGACAGGTGGAATGAAAAAACAAGAGGAATTCATTTCTATCTGTCAAAAGAAATTGCCATGCTTTACTGATGCACAGAAATGGTTGACGGATTTATGTTTATATGTTAATCTTTTATTACTTCTTTCCGGCGGCGGCACATCTATGCTGCCGCGGAGAGAGGTTCTGACACTATCTTGAGAGTTCTTGTATATTTCGCAAAATATCTTCATTATTTTCAATCCCTCTCAGATTTATTTTTCGGGCGGCAATGGCAGGAGGCACCGTTTTTCATGTTCTTATTGTCTGACTGCCCTTTGCCATTTATAATGAAAGGAGAAATAAGAATGGCGATTCACAAAGCATTAAAAGACCTCAACCTGCTGGATCGTTTTCTGTTTGCGGAGGCAATGGAAGATCCGGAGATGCCGCTGGAAGATGGAGCGGTGCGGATTTTTCTGAATACCCGGGGAAAAGACCGGACAGGGGTGCCGGAAGAACTGATGGAGCTGCTTCATTACATAGAACACACCACAGAAGAGGTCAGTAATTCCTGTAAAAGCGGGAAGATCAGAGAATTGCAGAGCAGGATCGCCAGGATCAAATCAAGTGAAGAGATCGGGGTGAAATATATGCAGGAGTGGGAAGAGAAGATTATAGAGACCAGAAGAGCCAGGGAAGAAGGTCTGGCAGAGGGGCGTGCAGAAGGCCGGGAGTATCATCTGTTTACGCAGGTCCGCAGAAAGATTGCCAGAGGCTGCAGCGCTGCGGAAATCGCAGAGATGCTTGAGGAGGATCCGGCTCACGTGCAGAAAATGTATGATTTTCTTGTGACGAAAATGGACGGAACAGAAGAGGAAAGCTGGGCGGCGTGGTCTGGATTACAGGGATAGTAAACAGATGCTGCTTAAAGAAGGAGACAGCCATGTGCGGACGGTATCACGTAGATAAAAATATGATGCAGACACTGCAGGAAGACACAGGTCTGGATCTGCAGGAATACAGAGAGCTTCCGGGGAATAGGGAGGGAGATGTCCTTCCTTCCCGGAAAGCGCTGGTTCTGACTGGACAGGACAACAGGATATCTGTGGAAAGTATGACCTGGGGCTTTCCCATGCCGGAGAGGGACGGGCAGTATGGAGGGGAGAGACGAAAGAAAGGTCTTCTCATCAATGCCAGGGCGGAGTCGGCGCTGGAGAAGCCCATGTTCCGGGACAGCATAAGGAGCAGGCGCTGCATCCTTCCTGCCGACCGTTTTTATGAGTGGGATGCTGACGGGAACAGGGCGGAATTTTCAGACAAAGATTCCCCGGTGCTTTACATGGCTGGTTTTTATCAGTATTTCCAGGGGGAAAAGAGGTTTGTGATTCTGACAACAGGGGCAAATGACTCTGTCAGAAAGACACACGACAGGATGCCTGTTCTTCTTGGAAAAACAGAGCTGGAAAGCTGGATTTTTGAGGATGATTTTCTGGAATATGTTCTGCACAGGGTTCCTGCAAAGCTTGATAAATTCCAGGAGTACGAGCAGACGACACTGGAAGATCTGGGACTGAAACTGTAAAAGAGTCGCAGATGGCTGTAGTATGTGCAAGGAAAAAGGAGAAGACAGATGGATATAAGGGTACTCAGATACTTTCTGACTGTAGTCAGGGAAGAAAATATATCAAAGGCAGCGCAGGCGCTCCATGTCACACAGCCGACTTTAAGCCGTCAGATGGCACAGCTTGAGGATGAACTTGGAGCGCCGCTGTTTGTCCGGGGCAAGCGACTTACGCTGACGGATGCGGGTATGCTGCTCAGAAGAAGAGCGGAAGAAGTGACGGAACTGATGGACAGGATTGAGGATGAATTCGCCTCCAGGGAAGAGGTGGGAGGCGTTATTTCCATCGGCAGCGGCGTACTGAAGTCATCCCACATTCTGGTGGAGAAGCTTCTGGCTTTCCGGGAAATGTATCCGGAAGTGCAGTATGAGATTTATACAAACACATCGGACTATGTAAAAGAGAGGCTGGATAAGGGGCTTCTGGATTTTGGACTGCTACTGGAACCGGTGGACATCAGCAGGTATGACTACATCCGTCTTCGGGAAAAGGAGAGGTGGGGGCTTTTCATACCGGAAGGCCATCCGCTGGCGGAAAAGAGCCGGATCACAAAAGCGGAACTAAAAGAAACGCTTCTGATCACACCCAGCCGGCAGTCTGTCCAGAGTGAGATCTCCAACTGGCTGGGGGAGGATTTTCTGAACCTCAATATCCTTGCTTCCTTTAATCTGATCACAGACATGACTGTCATGATGAACACGGGAGAGGCCTGCTTTCTGGCCATAGAAGGGGCTATGGAGTCCTATGAAGGACGGGGACAGGTTTTCCGCCCGCTCTGGCCGGAGCTTTCCACGGCCTCAGTCCTGGCATGGAAGCGCTCCCAGCCGTTTGCCGGGGCTGCGGGAAAATTCCTGGAATATTTCCGTGAGCAGATGAGATGATGTAAAATGATAATTATTTTCAATTATTGCCTTGACAGAAAACAACGACACATGATAGTATCTTAGGGAATTAGAAAAAGCTAACTTGCGCGGCGAAGGAATATGCTGCGCGAGTTGTTTTTTTGATTACGGGTTAGACGAAACTAATAAAAATTAGAAATGACGGAGAGAAGAGACGTATGAAGAAAAATAATCCATTCCGGATCCTGTGGATCCTTGCAGGATTTATCTGCCTGGGGCTGGGGTCAGTGGGCATTGTGCTGCCCGTTCTGCCCACGGTTCCCTTTTTCCTGGCGACTGTGTTCTGCTTTGCGAAAAGTTCGAAGAGGCTTCACGACTGGTTTATAGGAACCAGCCTGTACAAAAGGCATCTGGACAGCTTTGTGAAAAGGAAAGCCATGACCATAAGAACAAAGTGTTCTATTGCAGGGACTGTGACCGTGGTCATGGCAGCAGGGTTTATCATGATGAAAGATGTCCCGGCGGGCAGGATCTGCCTGGCTGTTGTGTGGGTCTGCCATGTCTTTTATTTCTTTTTCCGGGTAAAGACAGTAAGGCCGGCCTGCGGGGCAGAAGAAGGAGAGTGCCTATGATCAGAAAGAGGCTGCTGGAACTTTTGTCCCATGCAAAAAAATATATTTATTACCAGGTGATGTGGCAGTGGTTTGCCCTGCTCTGCCAGATCCTGATGATCTACAGTGTATCCATGCTGCTGGAGCAGGCTGTTTTCTGGCAGGTGACAGCCCGGACAGCTGTTTCCTGGGGAGCTATGGCCCTGGCAGCCATGGTTCTTCGGTTTGTCTGTGACAGGCAGGCTTCTTTTGCGTCCTACAGGGCCAGCGTGGATGTGAAAAGGATCCTGCGGGACAGGATTTATGAGAAACTGCTGCGCCTGGGCGCTTCGTACAGAGAGAAGACTGCCACATCGGAGGTCGTGCAGATGGCGGCGGAGGGGGTAGAGCAGCTGGAGACGTACTTCGGGAAATATCTGTCCCAGCTCTTCTACAGCCTTCTGGCTCCGGTTACCTTGTTTGTGGTACTTTCTTTCATAAGCTGGAAAGCCAGCCTGGTGCTTCTTATCTGTGTGCCGCTGATCCCGGTATCTATCGTGGCAGTGCAGAAAGTTGCGGGGCGTCTGCTGGCAAAGTACTGGGGGATCTACACGGAGCTGGGGGACAGCTTCCTGGAAAATCTCCAGGGACTGACTACTTTGAAGATCTACCAGGCCGATGAGGAGAAAGCCCGGGAGATGGACGAGGAGTCCCAGAAATTCCGTCGTATCACCATGAAAGTGCTGACCATGCAGCTGAATTCTACCAGCGTCATGGACATCATTGCCTACGGCGGGGCCGCGGTGGGGATGATCGTGACCATGTCAGAGTTTGCGGCGGGAAATTTAAGCCTGCATGGGGCGCTGATGCTGATTCTTCTGGCTGCGGAATTTTTTATTCCTCTGCGCCTTCTGGGGTCCTTTTTCCACATTGCCATGAACGGCATGGCAGCCAGCGACAAGATCTTTGCCCTGCTGGATCTGCCGGAGCCGGAAATGGGTAAGGAGACGCTGACAGGTGAAAAAATGGATATTGTCCTTTCGGATGTCTGCTTTGCCTATGAGGAAGACAGGCAGATCCTTGGCGGTATGTCCATGGAATTCCCGGTGGGCAGCTTTACTTCCATTGTGGGGGCATCGGGATGCGGAAAAAGTACTGTGGCCGGGATCCTTATGGGAAGAAACCGGGGATATACAGGCAGCGTGAAGATAGAGGGCACAGAGCTTTCGGATATACAGGAAAAAAGTATCATGGATCAGATAACCATGGTGAGCCACAACAGCAGGCTCTTTAAAGGAACCGTGGAAGACAATCTGCGGATGGGGCGTCCCGAAGCCAGCGGGCAGGAACTGGAAGAGGTCCTGAGGAAAGTAAACCTCTGGGGATTCCTTGAGGGGCAGCAGGGCCTTCAGACGCCTGTCCTGGAAAAAGGGAGCAATTTTTCGGGAGGGCAGTGCCAGAGGCTTGCCCTGGCAAGGGCTCTTCTTCACGATACACCGGTCTATATTTTTGACGAGGCCACATCCAACATTGACGCGGAGAGCGAGGAGATGATCATGGATGTGATCCGCCAGCTTGCCGGGACAAAGACGGTGATCCTTATCTCCCACCGGCTGGCCAATGTGACCAGGTCTGACAGGATCTACATGCTGGAGAAGGGGAAAGTGGCTGAGGCCGGCGTTCACACGGAACTGCTGGCGCGAAAGGGAGCTTATGAGAAGCTGTACCGGTCCCAGATGGAGCTGGAGCAGTATGGAAAGGAGGCGGCAGTATGAGAGCTAACAATAAAAGAAGAAGCGGCATACAGATCATGGGCCGTCTTATGGGCCTTGTGGCCCCTCTGTTCCCGGTCATGCTCCTTGCCATTCTCCTGGGAACAGTGGGATATCTGTGTGCCATCTTTCTTACCATTCTCTCCGGGGCCGGGCTTATACATATCCTGTTGGAGGGAGCAGGCGCAGAGATGACCACGCTTTTTGTGGTTCTGGTGGTACTGGCTGTGGCAAGGGGGATCCTCCACTACGGGGAGCAGTACTGCAACCATTTTATCGCCTTCAAGCTGCTGGCCATGATCCGGCATAAGGTATTTGCAGTACTCAGAAAGCTCTGCCCGGCAAAACTGGAAGGAAGAGACAAGGGAAATCTGATCTCTGTCATAACTTCGGATATTGAGCTTCTGGAGGTATTCTACGCCCACACCATCTCCCCTGTGGCCATAGCTGTGGCCACCTGTCTGATGATGGTCCTGTTTATCGGACAGTTTTCCCCGGAAGCAGCCGTCCTGGCCCTGGCAGGCTACGTGACTGTGGGGGGCGTCCTTCCCCTCGTCTTCGGCCGCAGAGGGGGAGAGGCAGGCATGGAATTCCGCAATGCCTTCGGAGATCTGAACAGCTTTATCCTGGACTCCCTGCGGGGGCTGGACGAGACCATACAGTACGGGCAGGGAGAGAAGCGCAGACAGGAGATGAAGGATCGCTCCGACAGTCTGGGCAGGATGCAGAAAAAACTGAACCGTGTGGAGGCGGCCCAGAAGTCTGTCACCAACCTGGTGATCCTTTTGTTCTCTTTTGCCATGCTGTTTCTCATGATCTCTCTGAAACAGACAGGGCAGGCAGATCTTTCGGGAATGCTCCTTGCAACCGTGGCCATGATGGGATCATTCGGACCGGTGACAGCCCTTGCAAGCCTGTCCAACAATCTGAACCAGACATTGGCTGCCGGAGAGCGGGTTCTCTCCATTCTGGAGGAGGAGCCCCTGGTGGAAGAGGTCAGCGGAATGGAAAAGACGGAATTTGAAGGAGCCTGTGGAGAGAAGGTGACATTTGCCTATGATAAGGAGACGATTCTGGAGGATTTTTCCATGGAGATCCAAAAAGGGAAGATCATCGGCATACACGGAGCCAGCGGATCCGGAAAGTCCACTTTCCTCAAGCTTCTGATGCGCTTTTTTGATGTGCAGGGCGGCCAGGTCCGTATATCCGGAAAAGATGTCCGTAAGATCAATACATCTGACCTGCGGGACATGGAGGCCTATGTGACCCAGGAGACAAGCCTGTTCCACGACTCCATTGCAGCCAATATCGCTGTGGGAAAACCAGGCGCATCCATGGAGGAGATCAAAGAGGCAGCCCGGAAAGCCTCCATCCACGATTTTATTATGACACTGCCAGAGGGGTACGACACAGAAGTGGGAGAGCTGGGAGATACCCTGTCCGGGGGCGAGAGGCAGCGGATCGGCATCGCCAGAGCCTTTCTCCACGACGCGCCTTTTGTCCTGCTGGACGAACCTACCAGCAATCTGGACTCTCTGAACGAGGGGATCATCCTTAAATCCCTGCAGGAGGAAAGGGGCGAAAGGACGGTGCTGCTTGTGTCTCACCGGAAGTCCACCATGAACCTGGCGGACAAGGTGTACAGGATGGACAGCGGGCGGCTGTCGTAGGGGAGTGCTCTAGGATCTGTAAGAGCGATAGGTATCCAGCAGACGGCTGATCTGCAGGTGCAGGCTTTCGGGAAGATGTGTGTCTTTCTCCTCCTTTTTCAGCTTCAGCCAGAGATGAAGGCGCCGGTATCCGGCGCTTTTTTTCTTTGGAGACAGGGAGGCGTCCCCGGCAGCCCGGATCCGGACAAGAACCCGCCGCTGTTCAAAAAGGGGCACGATGACGTAGTACAGGCGGTCGTCGGAAAAGGACAGATACCCGGTTTCCCGGCCTGCGCTGTCTGTTAAGTAAAGCCGATGATCTTTCAGCCTGCCCGGGCAGAGGGGTTCTTCCGCAGCCAGGGATACGGCCCGCCCTTCTGTCTCCAGCATGGCCAGGAAGCAGTAGATTTCCTGGCCTTCTTCGGTACGGATCACTTTCCGTGACAGCTCTTTTAAAAGGGGAGCTGCGCTTATATACTGCTGGGCCAGCAGGTAGGTGAGCTCTGCGTGGATCTTGTGGCGGCAGGCCGGGGCGGAGGCTCTTCCAAGAGAAGCGTCGGTCTCGTCAAGCAGCTCTTTCCCGCAGTTGTAGATGCTGCGAAGAAAAAGAGGAAAATCCTCCTCCGTAGTCCAGAAATAATTTCCTCTGGCCACAGAAAAGGTGCCCAGTATCTCGCCATCCTGTCCTTCGGCGTAGCAGAGGATCTCCCGCTCCCGGAAAGCATGGGGGTTCACAGGTGCATCCCAGGCTTTCTGTCTGCCCGCCTTTCCGGGGCCGGTCTTTCTGCCGGAAGTGTCTGCATCTTTGGCATGGCTGGAAGAGCGGAGCGTATCAGAAGGCGTCTGTTTCAGCAGGCCGTAGGCGATATTGACCTGCCAGGCCAGGTGGACATCCCGGACAGAGGGGGCGGCGTCCGGATGGAGCCGGTGCATAAGCTGTCTGTATTTTTTCTTGATTTCTGTTGGATCTGTCCCCGGGGCGACTCCCAGGATCCGGCATGCTTCTTCTCGTGTCAAGCTGCGTCACACTCCTTTCTGATCTATACGGGCCATACAGCCCGGTCTTTGTATTGCTATGATAGCAGAACATGGATGATTTTGAAAGCCTTGCCGCAGGATGAAAGTTTATGGCAGCAGACAACATATGAAGGAAATAGATATACCCGGAAAGCATGGCAGAGGATGAAATTTAGGTATTGGACATCGGAATACGGATTTTCTATAATAAAACTGTAAAATTAGAACAGATGTTATTGGAAAGGAGATCGATCATATGAGTAAGACACTTGTGGCATATTTTTCGGCCAGCGGAACGACCCGGAAGGCTGCAGACAAACTTGCGAAGGCAGCAGGAGCGGATCTGTATGAGATCAGACCGGCTGTCCCCTACACCCGGGCGGACCTGGACTGGATGGATAAGAAATCCCGCAGCACGCTGGAGATGAAGGATCCCTCTTTCAGACCAGAGCTTGCAGATAAGGACGCGGATGTCGCATCCTATGACAGGATCTTCCTTGGCTTTCCTATCTGGTGGTATGTGGCCCCCACTCTTATCAATACATTTCTGGAGAGTTATGATTTCACAGGAAAGGAAATCGTTCTTTTCGCCACATCCGGCGGAAGCGGATTTGGAAAGACCGTACAGGCGCTGGAGCCAAGCTGCCCGGGCGCTGTCATAAAAGAAGGACGTCTTCTGAACGGAGGAATGTCTGAAGCGGAACTGAAAGCATGGGCAGAGAGTGTTTAGGAAATAGTTGTCATACCAAATGGGAAAAATGGAATTACGGGTATTGAGATATTTTCTGACTGTGGTCAGAGAAGAGAGCATTACAGGAGCGGCCCAGGCGCTTCACATCACGCAGCCTACGTTGAGCCGCCAGCTCTCCCAGCTTTAAAAGCACCAGACGGACAAAGCTACAGTCTGTTCCGGTCTCCCCATTCACACATACTATCTAAAATAGGAATTAAAGATTTGCCTCGCTCAGTCAGACTATACTCTACTTTGGGAGGAATCTGCGGGTATTCTTCCCGATGGACAAGCTGGTCCGCCTCCAGTTCTTTCAGCGTGGAACTTAATGTTTTGTAAGAAATTTCACCGATATATCTTTTCATTTCATTGAAGCGGACTACACCGAACTCCATTAAGGTATATAATATCGTCATTTTGTATTTTCCGTTGATCAATGACAGTGTGTAGCTGAATCCAGTCGAACTAAGACATTCGTTTGTTATACATCGTTCACTCATTTTACACTCTCCTTTAGGTAAGTATTGCACCTTAATGTGCGTACTTGTTTTTGGTCACATTCTTGCTATGATTATAATATCAGTACTTAAAAAAATCAATTTTGTTTAAGTAAGCATGAAAGATCAAAGGAGGCAGAGTCTGGTGAGTAAGAAAATTGTGATACTGAATGGAAGTCCCCGAAAGAAAGGCAATACTTCCATGCTTGTAAAAGCATTTACCGAAGGTGCGGAAAGTGTCGGGAATACGGTGACAGAGTTCTTCCTTGACAGTATGGAAATCCATGGCTGTAAAGGATGCTTTGGCGGGCACAGCAGTAAAGAATGTCCGTGTGTACAAAAAGATGACATGGCTCAGATTTATCCGGCAGTAAAGGAATGTGATGTGGTGGTGCTGGCAACTCCGCTTTACTATTGGAACATGAGCGGCCAGATCAGAACTGCTGTTGACCGTTTGTTTGCTTTGGAGGAAGGCGACGGCAACCTTCTCAGAGGACATGACAGGGCCTCCGCTCTGCTGATGGCCGCGGAAGGGCAGGGATTTGGGGATGTGCTCACCTATTATGACCATCTGATGGAACATTTGCGCTGGAAAAATCTCGGCCACGTTCTTGCCGGCGGGAATATGGATGTGGGAGATATTGAAGGTAGGCTGGAAATCCAGCAGGCGTATGAACTTGGGAAATCTATTCGGTAAATGGCGGCGTATGTATACTATGGACGGAAACAAATATCCCCCGTTTGACAAACAAAATCCCGTGTGATAAACTTACCTACAGTTCTCGGAGGGCTGCCTGCAAAAGCGTATATAATAGTGCAGATGGCCGGATAAGAGGCAGGCTGAGATGCCTGTTCCTCGGAGGGAAAGTCATTCAGCAGAAATGATGAACCGGATAAGAGACGAGCAGAAAGCTTGTTCCTTATCCGGTTTTTTCTGTAGAGGAACCGCAGAGACTTAAGTTATATCAGGAGGATGAGAAAATGGATTTTCTAAACGGGAAGATCAAGACCATTTATTTCAAGTATCTGTCAGCAGCCTTTGGAAGCGCGCTGATCACATCCATCTACTCTATTGTGGACATGGCCATGGTAGGGCAGTATCACGGACCGGAAGGTTCCGCCGCCCTGGCGGTAGTGGCGCCGGTCTGGAACATTATCTACAGCTTCGGACTTCTGATGGGAATCGGAGGGTCCGTCCTTTTCAGCACGATCCGCGGAAAAGCGGACGGGAATGAGCGGAAATCAAATGAGTATTTCACGGCCTCTGTCATCGGCTCCATTGTTCTGGCGCTGATCATCTGGGTCCTTATTATCTGTTTTGACAGACAGTTTCTTGTGTTTTTCGGGGCGCAGGATCATACACTGACACTGGCGAGAGAGTATGTGCGGCCCATTAAGCTGGCTATTCCGTTTTTCCTTTTTAACCAGATGCTGGCTGCCTATCTGAGAAACGACAAGAACCCGGCCCTGGCTACAGGAGCCGTTCTGGCAGGTGGAATTTTTAATATTTTCGGCGATTATTTCTTTGTGTTTGTATGCGACATGGGGGCATACGGTGCAGGACTTGCCACGGCCATCGGATCGACCATCAGCTTCCTGGCCATGCTGTCCCATTTTTTCATGAAGAAGAACACACTCCGTCTGGTGAGGCCGGAGCGGCTTTTTGGCAAGTTAAAGGAGATCGTAGTGACCGGATTTTCCACCTTCTTCATTGATGTGGCCATGGGAATACTGACCATCCTGTTCAACCGCCAGATCATGATCTACCTGGGCACAAATGCTCTGGCAGTGTACGGTGTCATCGTCAATATCAGTACCTTTGTGCAGTGCTGTTCCTACAGTGTGGGGCAGGCTTCCCAGCCTATCATATCCACCAACTTCGGGGCAGGAAAAGGTGACAGGATCCGGGAGACACTGAAGTACGCCCTGGGGACAGTGGCATTTTTCAGTCTGTTCTGGACAGCCATAAGCATGCTGATTCCCAATGCGCTTATAAGGCTATTTATGACACCTACACAGGAAGTGCTGGAGATTGCGCCGTCCATTTTCCGGTGCTACGGACTCTCCTTCCTGCTTCTGCCGCTGGATATCTTTTCCACATACTATTTCCAGGCGCTGATGAAGCCCAGAGAGGCCTTTATCGCTTCGGTGGCCAGGGGACTTGTCATCAGCGGCATCCTGATCTATCTGCTCCCGGCAGTGTTTGATGGAAGCGCGATCTGGTTTGCTATGCCTGTGACGGAAGTAATTGTGGCTTTCTATGTCATCCATGAGATGATAAAATATACAAAACAGCTCAGCACAAGGGAGGTATGAGTATGAACAGGATCATTACCATTGGACGTGAATTCGGAAGCGGGGGACGAGAGCTTGGACGCAGGCTGGCAGAGACGCTGGGGTATGCCTACTATGACCAGGAGATTGTCAGCGAGATTGCCCGCAGGACGGAATTGTCGGAGCAGTATGTGCAGTCCATAGAAGAGCACCGGCCGGCCATCTCTTTCCCCATCCATGTGGGGAGGAGCTTTTACCCGGCACCTACGCCGGCGTTTGATCAGAGCATGTCCGTGTACCAGGAGCAGGCCCGCATCATTGAAGAGATGGCGCAGAAGTCGGACTGCGTTATTGTGGGACGATGTGGGGACTACATCTTAAAGGAGTATGAACCCCTCCGCATATTCGTCTATGCGGATATGGAGAGCAAGATGGAGCGCTGCCGGAGGAAAGCGCCGGAGGAAGAGAAGATGACAGACCGGGAGCTGAAGCAGCACATCCAGGGAATTGACAAAAAGCGTGCAAAATACTATGAATTTTACACCGGTCACAAGTGGGGCGATAAGCTGAACTTTGACCTGTGTATCAACACTTCCCGGACAGTCATCAAGGAACTGGTGCCGGCGGTGGCGAAGCTGTACTGCAGCCAGTTTGAGTAGCAGAGTCTGCGTAGGATGTCTGGATAGTAAAGATTGAAAAAAAGGCCGCAAAATGCTATTCTCTTCAAGAGGTGTATGAATATGGAATTACGAGTACTCAGATATTTTCTGATGGCAGCAAGGGAAGAGAATATCACAAAAGCGGCAGAACTACTGCATATTACCCAGCCTACACTGTCCAGACAGCTTATCCAGCTTGAGGAGGAGCTGGGGACAAAATTGTTTACACGAAGCAGCCACCGTATCCAGCTCACCGAGGACGGGATGCTCCTCAGACACAAAGCCCAGGAACTGATCCAGCTTGCGGATAAGCTGGAGAAGGAATTCCAGCAGGGCCAGGAGGAGATATCGGGAAATATAGCCATCGGCAGCGGAGAGACCAACGGGGTGCAGTTCCTTGCGGACATCATCCGGCAGTTCCAGGAGACATATCCCATGGTCCAGTATGACCTGTACACCGCCAGCGCGGACGACATCAAGGAAAAACTGGACCAGGGACTTCTGGATATAGGACTTCTGACAGAACCGGTGGACATTTCAAAATATAATTTTATCCGTCTGAAGGAGAAAGAAAGATGGGGCATCCTTGTGCGGGAGGATGACGCCCTGGCGGAAAAAGAGGTGGTCCATCCGGAGGACCTTCTGGACGTGCCCGTCTTTCTGGCCCGGAGGACGCTTGTCAGAAATGAGCTGGAAGGCTGGTTCGGAGACATTTACGACCAGATCCGCGTGGCCGGAACCTACAATCTGATCAACAACGCCGCGGTCATGGCGGAGAAGAAGGTGGGAGTGGTGTTCTGCTTCCAGCTTCAGAACAGATTTGACGGGCTGAAGTACATTCCCCTGTACCCGCCGGTGGAGACGGGGGCTGTACTGGTCTGGAAAAAATCCCAGATCGCATCCAGGGCCGTACGTCAGTTTCTGCGGTTTGTCAAAGAATACAGGGACATCACCCCGGAAGCATCTATGTAGTTGTGCTTCCGGGGTGATGCTTTTTGCGTATGAAGGAGCATTCAGAAGAGGTATTTGCCTTTGTGCTGACTCCGTGTCAGAATAAAAATGTAAATGTACTGACACAATGTCGGAACGAAGGGAGAGTATTGACATGAAGAGAAATATTGGTTCATTATTAGCATTATATCCTATGCCGGTGACTGTGATCGGAGCCATGAACGGGGAAAAGCCAACCTGGACGCTGGTGGCTCATGTGGGGATCATCGGGCATGACCGTATTCTGGTAAGCCTTGCATCCTCTCATTTTATCAATGGCATGATCCGCAAAGACAGGAAGCTGTCTGTCAGCCTTGTCAGTGAAGAGATGCTTCCCAAGGTGGATGTGTCCGGATCTGTCAGCGGTGCCAGGGAGGATAAATCAGAACTGTTCGCCTGGGAACCGGGAGAAAATGGAACGCCTGTCATAACGGACGCGCCGCTGACCATGGAGTGTACGGTTGTGGATACCTATGAGACAGAAGGATTTGAGAGCTTTATCTGTACGATTGACAGCACGTATGTGGAGGAGGACTGTATTGACAGCAACGGAAAACCCGATTACCATAGCATGAAGCCGGTGCTCTTCCAGTTCCCCACTTACGAATATCTGAAGACCGGGGATGTGCTGGGAAAATGTCTTTCTTTCAAAGAGAAGGACCAGTAGAACGGAGGATGAAGGGATCATGCCAAGGGGATCAGAAGAGCGGACAAACGCCCGACGGGAGGAAATCATTCTGGCGCTTCTGCAGCGGCCTGCTCGCTGGAGAGAAGAGAGACTCTTCTGAAGCTTATGTCCATGAACCACTATGACATGGAAGTAAAAAAATCATTAAATGCATGACAGGGAGGATTATATATGCAGTATACAAAATTAGGAAATGCAGATCTTACGGTTTCACGCATCTGTATGGGATGCATGGGCTTCGGGGAGGCCGGAAACGGACAGCACTCCTGGACCATTGATGAGGAGCACACAAGGGAGATCATAAAGAGCGGTCTGGAGACCGGCATCAATTTTTACGACACGGCCATCGGCTACCAGAGCGGTACAAGCGAGCAGTATCTTGGAAGAGCCCTTAAGGATTTTGCAAAAAGGGAGGACGTCGTGGTGGCTACCAAGTTCCTGCCCCGGACGCCGGAGGAGATCGAGGCAGGCGTCTCTGCCCAGGCACATATTGAGAGGATGATCAACAAGAGCCTGGAAAATCTGGGGATGGACTATGTAGATCTGTATATTTACCATATGTGGGATTACGCCACACCGCTCTATGACATCATGGAGGGGCTGAACAATGTGGTGAAGGCCGGAAAGGCGCGGTACATCGGCATCTCCAACTGCTATGCCTACCAGCTTGCCAAGGCGAATGCCCTGGCGGAGAGAGAAGGATTCGCAAAATTCGTCTCCATCCAGGGACACTACAATCTGATCTTCCGGGAGGAGGAGCGGGAGATGGCGAAGCTCTGCCGGGAGGACAACATTGCCATGACGCCCTACAGCGCTCTGGCAGGAGGCAGGCTCTCCAAAAAACCGGGAGAGACGTCAAAGAGACTGGAAGAAGACAGTTACGCAAAGCTGAAATATGACGGTACGGCCAAAGAAGACGGGGAGATCATAGCCCGTGTGGCAGAGCTTGCCCAGAAGAGAGGCGTGTCCATGACAGAGATCGCTCTGGCCTGGCTGCTGACAAGAGTGACAGCGCCGGTGGTTGGAGCCACGAAGCTGTCCCATGTGGAAGGCATGGCAAAGGCGGCGCAGATCTGTCTGACAAAAGAAGAAAGAGACTATCTGGAAGAGCCGTACGTTCCCCACAGACTTGTGGGAGTCATGGCCCAGAATACGGCAGAGCAGGCAAAGGAGAAGCACGTCAGGTCTATTGGAAGTCAGAAACTATAATATTTCTTAAAAGCCTTTTTAATTTCTTATATGGAAGAGAGGAGCTGTATCGCATGAAGATCGTTATTTTACAGGGAAGCCCCAATAAAGAGGGTTCCACCAGCATATTGGCAGAAGCATTTGCCCAGGGAGCGAAGGATGCAGGACATGAGGCAGTCCGGTTTGATCTGACAGATCTAAATATACGGCCATGTACAGGCTGCGTGGCCTGCGGGTATGAGGGGCCCTGCGTGCAGAAGGATGACAACCAAAAGATACGAAACGCCATACTTGACGCGGATATGGTGGTCTTTGCCACGCCCCTCTACTACTACGGCATGTCGGCCCAGCTCAAGACCGTGGTGGACAGGTTCTGCGCCTACAACAGCAGTATTACGCAGAAACATATGAAATCCGCGCTCCTTGCAGTGGCCTGGAACAGCGACGACTGGACCTTCGATGCGCTGGAAAGCCATTATCAGACACTGGTGCGGTATCTGGATCTTGATGACTGCGGTATGATACTGGGGAGAGGCTGTGGAAGCCCGTCCATGACCAGGCACAGCCGTTACCCGGAGATGGCCCGCGCGCTTGGACGGGGCTTGTAATCGTCTGACAGCTATGTGAAGGAGTGATACATGTGAATGTCATAAAGCTCAATAATTATGTGGAAGTTCCGCAGCTTGGCTTCGGGGTGTTCCAGATTACAGATGAGGAAGAATGCAGGAAAAGTGTTCTGACAGCACTTCAGACAGGGTATCGTCTCATTGACACGGCGGCCTGCTATGGAAATGAGCGGGCTGTGGGCCAGGCGGTAAAGGAGAGCGGTATAGACAGAAAGGACATATTCCTCACCTCCAAGGTCTGGATCCAGGATGCGGGATATGAAAAGACAAAATGTTCTTTCGAGAAAACGCTGGAAAATCTGCAGACAGATTACCTGGATCTGTATCTGATCCATATGCCTTACGGGGACTATTACGGAAGCTGGCGTGCCATGGAGGAACTGTACAATGCAGGAAAGATCCGCGCTATAGGCGTATGTAATTTTGAGGCGGACCGGCTGGTGGATCTGATACTGAACAGCCAGGTTGTGCCTGCAGTGAACCAGGTGGAGCTGCATCCCTTCTGTCAGCAGAAGCAGCTCCGGGAGGTGATGTACCACTACGAAATCACGCCTATGGCCTGGGCGCCTTTTGCAGAGGGAAGAAACGGCATTTTTACCAATGAGACTCTGACAGATATCGGAAGACAATACGGGAAAAAGCCATCCCAGGTGATCCTCAGATGGCTGCGCCAGAGCGGTATCATCGCGATCCCGAAGTCCGTTCACAGGGAGCGGATCGAGGAAAATTCCGATATTGATTTCTTCCGGCTGACGGAGGAAGATCTGATACGGATCAGTCAGATGGATACAGGCAAAAGCCAGATACTGGATATCCGCAGCCTTCTTGAAGTGTACCGGCTTTTTAACATCCGGTTTGTGCAGTAGGTGTGATACACAGCAGTGTACGGGAGGATGAACTTGTACCATTTCACATCAGAGCAGATCACCATGCCCGGGACGGAAAGCCCCTGCCTTTACATTGTAGCGGACGGATCCATGCGGCTTTACATGCCGTCGGGGATGATGGACTATATGGCGGGGCATATCCGGTGGTTATCCGCTTTTTGTGAATGGAAAGATCGCCGGCGGTATCGGTGTGGGAGGCGGCACCGAGGAGCAGGACTGCCAGATCGCCGAGTATGTGGTTTCTGTGTTTGAGCAGGAGACAAAAACAATACCGGGTAAGTGAAAAATTACATAAAAAGAAGACATATGATTGCCTGACAGGCTATATGTATGATAATATGTTTACAAGGACAACCGTGTGGCAGGGGGGCTGACCTCTATTCTATATAGAATGGGGGTGGCGCTGATGGACAAGAAACCATTTGATTTTAAAGATCTGATGGCCTTTGGAATGTTCATCCTCGCATTGCTGACATTCGTTTTTATGTTTGTCAGATAATGATTTAAGGCGTAGAAAAACCACCCCGAAGACTTTGGCGAGTGATATGATACCCCCAAGTAGGACACTAAAATATAAAAACCTACTTTGGGGGT